>JAITDM010000099.1 GCA_031282535.1 Oscillospiraceae bacterium | reverse complement strand
CCCTCGACGGATGCTATACCCTCGGCTGCGAGATGCAAAAAAAGCGCCTGGAGTGCGCGATTCTCATGGCCGTCGACCGATGAGACGCCCCGGCTGCCGGCGGCAGCGGCTTTGAAATGAACAGATCACAGGACGGCCCCGGATTGTTCCGGGGCCGTTTTTCGCGTTCATATCCGCGTTTTACAGGTGCTGTTTTGGCGCGGCGGCGAGCGGTGCCCGCCCGTTTTGTCCGCTTTGTTGCGAAATTTACATAACACTGTTGACATAATATTTCGTGCATCTCGCCAAAAAGACGGCCGGGGGCTTTTTGCTCCTTGCTATTTCGGCGGCCATGCCGTATAGTATTATTGCCGTTGGTTATGTCAAGGGCGCGCAAGGGGTGTGTCAGATATGTGTCAAGCGCGCGTCAAAAGCATGTCAAGGAGTCCGGGGCCGCGGCGCCCCGGGGACGGGAGTGTGGATCGGTGGAAAATAGTAAGCTGGGTTTTATCGGCGCGGGGCACATGGCCTCGGCCATCGTGCGGATCCTTCTCGACAAAAACCTGATGCCCCCGGAGAACATCCTGATGTTTGACCCGGACGAGGCCCGGTTGGCCGTGCACACCGCGCGCGGCGTGCGGGCGGCCGCATCCAACCGGGCGCTGACGGAGGAGAGTCTGCTCACCATTCTCGCAGTCAAACCGCAGGTGATGGAGGCCGTGCTCGCGGACGTGGCGCCGGTCTCGGCTGGAAAAAATTTCCTTTCCATCGCGGCGGGGCTTTCCACGCATTACCTCCGCGCGCGTCTGGACCCGTCGGCCCACGTGGTGCGCGTGATGCCCAACACGCCGCTGTCCCTCGGGTTCGGCGCCACCGTGATCGCCCGGAGCGAGGGGCTCCCGAAGGAGCTGCTGCACACGGCGCAGGACCTGTTCTCCGCCGCGGGCTTCGTGACGGTGCTCGACGAGGACAAGCTGAATGAGGTCATCGGCGTCTCCAGCACCAGCCCCGCGTTCTTTTTCCGCATGGCCGGCGTCATGCGGAAGGCCGCGGAGGCACAGGGGATCGACCCGGACACGGCGCTGACGCTGATCGCCCGGACGATGGAGGGCTCGGCCCGGATGCTGCTGACAGGCCGCGCGCCGGAGACGCTGGCCGCCGAGGTGACGTCGCCCGGCGGCACCACCCAGGCGGCGCTCGCCGTGCTGGACGAGGCCGGTTTCGACGGCGCGCTGTACCGGGCGATGCTGCGCTGCACCGAGCGCGCGTACGAACTGAGCCAATGAACCAAACCGGCCGCCGCGCGGCATAGCGGCGCCTCCTCTCTCATATACAATAGAGAGAGGGGTGTCCACAAATGAAACAAACGCTCCTGAAATGGGTGCGGCCCGAGGCCCGCAGCTGGCCCGCGCTGATTGTCCTGTCGGCCCTGTTTTTGTGCGGCGCCGTGGCCGGCTGTCTGGTCGCCTTCCGGGCGGACGAGTCGTCGGCGGAGGCGATGCGCGGCTTTTTGCGGGGCCTGCTGCCCGAAGCGGAGGGGCCGGGCACGGGTGCGCTGTTGGGGCGGGCGCTGTACAACGCGCTCAAATACCACGTCGCCGTCTTTCTGCTGGGCTTCACGATGTTGGGTGTGGGGCTCATCCCCCTGGCGGCGGCGGTGCGGGGATTTTTTCTTTCCTTTGCCGTGGCGGCCTTTGTGCGGGCCTTCGGCCCGGGCGGGCTGTGGCTGGCCGCGGGCGCTTTCGGCGCACAGACGCTGCTGACGCTGCCGTGTCTGTTTCTCGTCTCCCTGCGGGGCATCGCGGCCTCGGCCGCGCTGTTGTCCGCCGCCGCGGGTTCGGCCCGCCGGCCGCCGGCGCCCGGCCGTTTCGGCGCCGCCTGTTTTCTTCCGTTCGCGCTGTGTTCGGTGGTGCTGTGCCTGTCGGCGCTCTTCGAGACGTTTCTCACGCCGCCGCTGCTCCGGTTCATCGCCGGCTGTCTTCCGTCCCTGTGAGTGCTGCGTGCTGCGTGGCCGCACGCCACTGTGAGGGCAAAGGGGCGAACAAGAGAAGTATACAAGAGAGAAAGAAAAACAATTGACGGCCGTACACCGGCGTCGGCGGTCAATTGGCGAGAGAAGGGCAAATCGGAATGAGAGATCTGATTCAACGATATGAGACCTATCTTCGCGACGAACGCAAAGTGGCGCAGAACACGCTGTCGTCCTACGTGCGGGACGTGGTGCAATTTGAAAGATATACGGCGGAAAATCTGCACTTGGCGCTGCCCCAGGTGACACGGCCCGTGGTGCTCGCCTACATAGAGTGGCTGACGGTCCAGGGCCGTTCGGTGTCCACCGTCAAGCGCAGCGCCGCGTCGCTCGGCAGCTTTTACGGCTTTTTGTCCCTGCGCGGGGTGGTCCAGGAGAACCCGGCGAAGAACGTCGCCCCCGCCCAGCCGAACCGCCGGCTCCCGCAGGTGCTGACGGACAAGGAGGTCGAGCTGCTGCTCATGCAGCCGCGCGCGAACGACCTGAAGGGGTACCGCGACAAGGCCATGCTGGAACTCCTGTACGCGACGGGCATCCGCGTCAGCGAGCTGGTCGCGCTCAACCTGAGCGACATCAACCTGAGCGCCGGGTTCATCAAGTGCGTGAACGGGCAGCGCGAGCGCATCATCCCGCTCTATCCGGCGGCGATCCGGGCGCTCTCCGACTACACGCTGCTGGCCCGCGGCAAGATGATCAACCGGCTCTCGGAGCAGGCGCTCTTTGTCAACGTCGGCGGGGAGCGCATGTCCCGCCAGGGATTTTGGAAGATCGTCAAGCAGTACCAGGAGAAAGCCCACATCACAAAGCAGATCACGCCGCACACGCTGCGGCACTCCTTTGCCACGCATTTGCTGGAAAACGGCGCCGACCTGCACTCGATTCAGGAGATGCTGGGGCACGCCGACATCTCCTCCACGCAGGTGTACGCATACCTGATCAAACACCGTCTCAAGGACGTCTACAACCGCGCCCATCCGAGAGCTTGACGGCAGTTGACAATTGAGAATGGAGAATGGAGAATTGAGAATTGGGAGTGACGGGGATTGACGACAAGGGAGAATTGGAATGACGGGGGCCGTTGAGAATTGAGAATGCGGAAGAAGAAAAATTTAAAGCCGCGCTGGGCGGCGGTGTCGGCGGACCGGCTGGCGGAGGATCCGGCCCAGTACCGGGGGCGCTGGTCGTCGCTGTATGCGCCGGCGCGGGCGCTGTTTGTGGAGCTCGGCTGCGGCAAGGGACGTTTTTTGTGCGCGTGGGCCGCCGCGCGGCCGGACATCCTGTTCATCGGGCTGGAACGGACGCCGGAGGCGCTGTTGATGGCGATGGAAAAGGCCGCGGCGCGCAAGCTGGCCAATGTGCGTTTTATCTGCGGGGACGCCGCCACGGTTTGCGATCTGTTTGCGCCCGGCGAGATCGACCGGCTTTTCGTCAATTTCTGCGACCCGTGGCCCTCCAACAAGCGGGCCAAACGGCGTCTCACCCACCGGAATTTTCTCCGGCTCTACCGCGTCGTCCTGCGGCCGGAGGGCGAGCTGCATTTTAAGACGGACAACCGTCCGCTTTTTGACTTCTCGGTCTCGGAGCTTGGGGCCGTGGGCGCGCAGCTGCTGCTGCACAGCGTCGACTGGCACGCCGACCCCGCCTATCCGGGCGAGGACGTCATGACCGAATACGAGGAAAAGTTCTCCGCGCAGGGGGTGCCCATCTGCCGCTACGCGGCCCGGTTGGGCGCGGCCGCCGGGGAGACGCCGCCCCC
The DNA here is from genome assembly GCA_031282535.1 of Oscillospiraceae bacterium. Classification (GTDB taxonomy): domain Bacteria; phylum Bacillota; class Clostridia; order Oscillospirales; family UBA929; genus JAIRTA01. The sequence continues at coordinate 1,720 of JAITDM010000099.1, read as the reverse complement.
CTGATCCGGGACGTTCGACGGGCCCGCCATATGTTGTGGTTTTTGCAACATATGGCGGGTCTTTTTTGTTTGCGCGGCCGGGCGGATTTTTTTGCGGGACCGGGCACAAGCGCACATGGCCGGACGGCCGCGGGCATAGATAGATGGTGGGGGCCGGAGACGGCGCGGAGACCGGCCTTTTCGCGCCGCGCGGCGGCGAGATGGAGGGGGAGGTCTCGGTCTGTGAAAGGGAACATCGAAGAGCGCGCCTGCCGCGTGGCGGCGTACATCATAGAAAACCGAGCGACGGTGAGAGCCGCCGCCAAAAAATTCGGCATCTCCAAGAGCAGTGTGCACAAGGATCTGTCCGAGCGGCTGCAGCAATACAACCGCACGCTCTATCTCCGCGTGCGGGACGTGATGGAGGCCAACAAGGCGGAGCGCCATCTCCGCGGCGGCCTGGCCACCCGCCGGAAATGGCAGCATGTCAAGGAGCGCCTCTGATGGGTATTGTGTGGCTATCGCGTATGGCATTCGGCGGGGGCGAGGGGATGTGAATGAGTCGTCATTCACGCTTGTGTCGAAGCGTTTCAGGTAAATTAATCTTTTTTTGTATATTTTTCTCTATTTCATCTTGACAGTCTATCCGACAGATGCTATAATGTTTTTGTCGGAATTTGGCGCTGCTGGAAAAGAAAACAGTTTGTAAAGGGGGATTTGCCACCTTAATTCCTATCTTTTTACTTGGAAATTTATGTATACTCTGGCGGCGGGAGAGCGCCGTTTTTCCATGCACGTCGGCGACCGGCGGTTTTTACAGGAACTCCGTAAAGAAGAAGACGCACAGACAGAGAAAGCAGCGCGCCGCCCGTTTCGCAGGGCGGTCGTTGTAAATAACATTCGAGAAGGAGAAAGACAAGCCATGACAAGCAAGAAGACGTACAGCAAGACCCAACTGTGGGTGAGTGGCCTGGCACTGTTGCTGTGCCTGACCCTCTTCGCCGGCCTCACCTACGCGTGGTTCACCTCCACGGTGACCAACAGCGGCAACATCATCACAGCAGGCACAGTGAAACTCAGCGCGAACTGGTATGACATCGGTGAAGACGGCAAGGCTGCGGGCGACGGATACAATTTTTCGAAGCCGATCATCACAGAGACGACATGGGAACCCGGCCTTGAGAATGCCAAGTACATCGAGATCAAGAATGAGGGCAACCTCAACACGAAGTTCCGCGTGGGTCTCAACATCCCCGGCTATGACGCGACCAAGACGAACCTGACGGAAGTCATCAAGTTCTATGTGGAAGAAGTGGACGGCCTTAACGATCTGGGCACGCAGCCGGTTCCCTATCAGAGCCTGACGGCCCTGGACAGCGACGGCAACGGCAGTTTCTTCACCGCCTACAACCACTTCGATGTGACGCAACCGCAGGAGAAGCAGACGCAGGTCTACCGCCTCGCTTACAAGTTCTGTGCCACGGCCGGCAACGCCTATCAGGGCCTGAATCTTAATGAAGTGACCCTGACGATCGGCGGCATCCAGGAACTGGCTGACGGCGATGATCTCGTCTTCGTGAGCAACATCGACGAGCTGATGACCGCGCTGATTCCGGAAGACAGCGCACTTCTCAGCGGGGGCAAAGACGGCTCCACCATCGTGTTCCTGAACAACATTGAGTTGACTGCAGACCAGTGGACCACGTATCAGGTCACGCCTGGCTTTGACATCGATCCCGAC
>JAITDM010000236.1 GCA_031282535.1 Oscillospiraceae bacterium | reverse complement strand
GCGCATTTCGATCCGATTCTGGTTTCGGTGTTCCACAAAGTGGCCGGGCAATTCGCAGAGATCGCGCAGAGCCAATGATTGCGGGGGCGGTTTTGTACACCGCCCCCGCAATCTCCTCCTCCCAACTATACAAAATTTTTATTTTGTATAGTTAATAAAATGTTGCGGCGTATGGCCTACCATGTGCGGACGCGGGACGCGGCGGGACGCCGAAGGCGGCGTCCCCTACAGCGGGGGTTTTTCACAACCCGCGCGGGGGTTGTGAAAACATCATCGCCGGCGTCCCCTACAAGATCCCCTCCGGGATGAGACCCAGGCGCCAATAGGATTGGCCGCCGAGGCCGAAGCGCGCGGCCAGTTTGAGTTTGGCGTCCACGCTGCGGGCGTTCTCGTACCAGACGACGTTGTCGGTCTGGTCCTGCGCGTCGTAAAAGGTAACGTACGGGCTCTGGGACACCGGGTCGAACGTGACGGCGGCCCCGGCCTGAATGCGGGCCTCAATGGCGCTGTACGCGGGCGCGTATGGCGTCTCGTTGAGAATCACGCCGTCCTTCACCTTCCACTGTACGGCGTCAAAGGAGATCTGCAGCAGGACCTTGCTCCGGTCCGCCACTCCCGTGTCGGGGTCGCAGATCGCGCGCAGCGCGTAATAGACCTCGTCCAGCGGCGCGGCCGGCGTGTGCGTCTCACCGGCCTCCCGCTCGGCCTGGGTCAGGCGCTTGGGATAATAGTCGTGCGCCATCAAAATCACTTTGTCCGCCAGTGCGCCGATCGTCCGGTAGTCGTACCCGTCGTAGGCGGCCACGCCGGGCCGCCGCCGCGGGTGAACGGCCACGTAGAGGCGCCGACCCGCGGGCATCCGCGCCCGCAGATCGGTGAGGAAACGGTTGAAGTCGTCCCGCGCCTGCGCCCCGCGCAGCGTCTCGAAATCGACGACGATCCCGTCGAAGACGGGTCGCCCGCCCGACGAGGCCGGGACCCCGTCGCGCGCCGCGTCCGCCAGCAGCTGCGCCGCCCGCGCCCGGAGCGCGTCATCGCCGATGATCGTCACGCTGTCCGCCGCGTCGACCGCGGCCATCAGCAGGGTCTCCCCTTCGGCCTTGGCGAGCGGTTCTTCGTAGCCGTCCGGCACGGCATACTCGCTGCCGCCCGACGCGGCGCTGTCGAGCGTCAACACCCCGCCGGACAGCGTCAGCCGGCTCCAGCCAAAGCTCACCGCGTCAAACAAGGGCATCAAATCCATCTGTCCAGCGGAGCGAATCGCGTAGAAGGCGTTGGAAAAACCGGCCTGGTTCTGTATGAGCCGGTACATCCGCATCATCATGGCCGCCGCGTGTTCCCGCAGGGCGGTCTCGCCGGGCGCGAAACGCGTGGGGCTCATGCCGTCGATGATGCCCAGGTCCTTGGCCACCGTGATGTACCCGGCGTGCCCCGTCACATCCGGAAACGGGTTGCCGAGTATGGCCAGCCGCGTCCCCAGCGCGTCATAGCCCAGCGTGCGCACGACCATCACCGCCATGTCCTCCCGCGTGATGGGCTCGTCCGGCCTGAAGCGCGGCGTGTCCGCCGCAATGGCCCCGTGCGCGAGCGCCGCTTCGACAAACCCGTAGTACCACGCGCCGTCGCGGCTGTCCTCAAAGTGCCCCTGCGCGGGCCGGACCTCCTGCCAGCCCATGAGCTTGCACAAAAACGACGCGAACTCGGCCCGCGTGACGGACCGGCCGAGGCCGAACCGATTGTTGCCCACGCCGTCTGTGACGCCGAGATCGCGCAGTTCGCGTATGTACGCCGCCGCCCAGTGGTCCGACGGCACGTCTTCAAAATCGGCCGCGGCCCGCGCCGCCCGCCCCCCGGCCCCCCCGATCACAAACGCCAACAAAACAACCACCGACACCAAACGCCTCATGATCATCATAATATTGTCCCCCTATCGTTGGAAGGGCGAACAATGTTCGCCCCTACGGCGTGCGTTGTCCCCTACCCGTTGTAGGGGCGAATGATATTCGCCCCTATCCGTTGGACAGGCGAATGATATTCGCCCCTACCCGTTGAACGGGCGAATGATATTCGCCCCTACAATTGTCAATTATCAATTGTCAATTCTCAATTATCAAGGATACCGGGCAGTGGTCGCTGCCGTGGATGTCCGGGTGGATGGCGGCCTCCCGCACATGGGGCAGCAGGCGCCGGGACACCAGAAAATAGTCGATGCGCCAGCCCACATTCCGCGTGCGCGCCTGGGAGAAGTACGACCACCAGGTGTAGGCGTCGCGTCTGTCCGGGTAGAGCGCGCGAAAGGTGTCGGCAAACCCCGCCTCCAGCAGGGCCGTCAGCTTGGCGCGCTCCTCGTCTGTAAACCCGGCGTTGCGGCGGTTGGCGGCCGGATGTTTGAGATCAATCTCCTGGTGGGCGCAGTTTAAGTCCCCGCAGACGACCACGGGCTTTCGCGCGTCCAGGCCGCACAAAAAGGCCCTGAAATCGTCCTCCCAGCGCATGCGGTACGCAAGCCGCGCGAGATCCCGCTGCGCGTTGGGCGTGTAGACGTTTACAAAGAAAAAAGACGGAAACTCCAATGTGATGATCCGGCCCTCCTCGTCGTGTTCCGCCACGCCCATGTCCGTCGCGGCGGAGAGCGGCGGCACGCGCGTGAACACCGCCGTGCCGGAGTAGCCCTTTTTGCGCGCCGTGTTCCAATGTTCCGCGTAGCCGGGCAGATCGATCTCCGCCTGGCCGGGCGCCATCTTGGTCTCCTGCAGCGCGAAAACGTCCGCGTCCAGCGCCCGGACACTCTCCAAAAACCCCTTGCCCAGACAGGCGCGCAGCCCGTTGACATTCCACGACACCAGCTTCATCGCGCACTCCCCTCCCCGCGTTTTGTCCAGTATATCATAAGACAGCCGCCTGCGCAATCGGCGGCATAGGGGGTGGCACCTTTGCGGCGCCAAAACAAGATCATAAGACAGCCGCCTGCGCAATCGGCGGCTTGTGGTTATACAGAATATATAGTATATTCGGGCGCGGACAGCGGAAAGCTTGTCGAAATTCCCGGTAAAAATCCCACTTTTTTGAACAAAGTATAAACACATAGAAAACTACTTGATTTTTCCAACACGAGGTGCTATAATGTGAATGTAATATTACAATTTGTCCCCCACGAGGAACCAATTCAAACCATCATATCATCAATTATGAATTCGGAGGAACGTCCATGTTTGATTACCTGACCGTGGAAGAGATCGCAAGGAAATGGGAGATTTCGGACAAGTACGTCCAGCGGCTGTGCCGGAACGAGAAAATTCCGGACGCCGTGAAGCGCGGCGGCATCTGGTTCATCCCGTCCGCCGCCCCCTGCCCCATTCGCTCCAATACGTCGCATCTCATGTTCCGCGGCACAAAAAAGAAGATCTTCGAAAAGGCGGTGGAGCTCTTCTCAACCCACTCCTACGACACTGTCAAGGTGAAGGACATTACAGACCAGGTCGGCATCACACAGAGCGCATTCTACAACCATTTCAAGTCCAAACAAGAGATTCTTGACGCCATTTACGACTTCTTTGCCCACTACTATACGGTGGATAGGCCCACCATGGACGAACTCGAACCCATCTTGCGCAACGGCACGCTGCAGGAGATCTTCGACTGCGTCTATTACGATTTTAAGCCGGAGTACCGGGCGTTGATGCTCACCTGTACCAAGATCATCTTCCAGCGCGCGTTTATCGACGACCACGCGAAGGAGATCTTCCAGCTCATCTTCTGGGACTCCAGCCTTCAGTATGTCTCGCGTGTCTTCGAGCGGGCGGTGGAGATCGGCCGGTTCGCGCCGATGGACATCCAGGAGATGGCCATGTACCGCGTCATGCTCCGCTGCTTCGCCTTTATGATCTGGCTGATCGACGCCGATGAAAGCCATATCACCATGCTCGACCGGTATCAGAAGCGGCTGGGCGAGTACTTGATGCACAACATCACAGACTTAAACGCGCCGGTTCCCATGGCCGCGCACTGAAGGGCGCCTCTGAAATAAATTGACATTTCCCGGAAGTTTTAGTATAGTATAATTGAGTGTGTTCACTCTCTGGGCACGCCGGGGCTCGGGGAAACCGACGCGCCGAATATCGTAGGAGGCGGTTCTTTGGAAAATCAAAAAATCATTCTGGCGGTGGACGATATGCCGACCAATCTGCAAATCCTCCAGAGTCTCCTCTCCGACGAGTTCTCGGTGCGGCTGGCCAAGTCCGGCCAGATGGCGCTCTCGGCGCTCGCGCGCATTCAGGTTGATCTCATCCTGCTGGACATCGAGATGCCGGGGCTCTCGGGTTTCGACGTGATGAACGAGCTGCAGAAGAATCCGGATCTCCGTGATATCCCTGTCATCTTTGTCACCGCGCACGCCACGCGGGATTTCATAGCCCGCGCGGCCAAAGTCGGCGCAAAGGACTACTTGGTCAAGCCGTTTGATCCGCAGGCCCTGCGGGAAAAGGTACGGTACGTGCTCGGCCTGACGTGATCTTTCGATTTACATACATTGCGCAACCGCGCCAGCCGCGCGCTTGTGAGGGGTTTGTTCGCCTAAACACTGCGTAAAGGAGCCGACTATGGACGAGAGAGTCAACACCGCCCCGGAGACGACCGCGGAGTCGGCCGAAGACGAGCTGGCGCGCCTGCGCGCGGAAAACGCGGCGCTCACCCGGCAGGTGGCCAAGCTGAACCGGAAGCTGGACGTATCGCTTCAGACCATGAACCGTATGGAGCGCGCGTTTGCCGTGCGCACGCGTTTCACAAACGCCCTGCTCACCGAGAAGTCCCGGCAGGAAAAGTACCTGAACATGCTGCTCGCGCACTGCGAGGACATCATCATCCTGCTCGACAAAGACGGCCGCTTTGCCTATTGTACGGACTCCTTCCTCAAGGCGGCCGGGATCGAGAATTTCGGGTGGATCAACGGGCGCACCTACGAAGAGGTCTACCGGATGGTCACGGACGACGAGTCGCTGCTCGACCAGACGAACCGGATGCTCATGCGCGCGCTGGAGGAAAACCGGATCATCCACGCGGAGATCGTGCTCGACCTGGGGCGCCGCGGGGACATCCGCAACTACATCGTCCACACGTCGCCGATGTTCGACAAAGGGGGCGACTTCGACGGCATTCTCTTACAGCTCAACGACACCACCGATCTGCTGCGGGCCAAGAAGCAGGCCGAGCAGGCCAACCGGGCCAAGAGCGATTTTTTGGCCAGCATGAGTCACGAGATCCGCACGCCGATGAACGCGATCATCGGCATGAGCGCCCTGGTGCACACCGAGAACCTGGACGAGGTGCAGCAGCGCTATTTCTCCGATATCCGCAAGATGTCCCACTTTTTGTTGCAGATCATCAACGACATTCTGGATTTTTCGAAGATCGAAGCCGGAAAACTCGACCTGGTGCCCACGGATTTCGATTTCTTCGTGATGTACGACAATCTCTGTTCGCTCATGAAGTTCACGGCGTCGGAAAAACCGGTGCAATTCCGCTGCCATCTGGCGGACGACATCCCGCAGGTTCTGTTTGGAGACGAGGTGCGCATTCGGCAGGTGGTCACCAACATCTTAAACAACGCTCTCAAATACACGCGCGCGGGTCATGTGCTGCTGGACGTACGCCGTGTGCCGGGGGACGACGGCCGCGACCTCCTCTCGATCCGCGTGGAGGACACGGGCATCGGGATCCAGCCGGAGAACATCCCCAAACTGTTCGACGCCTTTGAGCAGTTTGACAATGTCAAAAACCGCAGCATCGTCGGCACCGGCCTGGGGCTCTCGATCACCAAACGGCTGGTGGACATGATGGAGGGCAAGATCCTGATCTCCAGCGAGTACGGCAAGGGGTCCGTCTTCACGATCCTGCTGCCGCTCACCGAGGGCGACCCCGCCAACCTGGTCCGCGAGGGCGACGTCCGGCGCATCATCGCGCTGCCGGAGGCCAAGATTCTGGTGGTGGACGACAACTCGATCAACCTCACCGTGGCGCTCGGCTTTTTGGCGACACACAACATCAAGGCGGACACGGCGGTCAACGGCGTGGAGGCCATCGAAAAGGTGCAGGCGGAGGCCTACGATCTCGTATTCATGGACCACATGATGCCGGTCATGGACGGCGTCGAGGCCACCATACGCATCCGGGCGCTGGGCGGGCGCTACAAAGACCTGCCCATCATCGCCCTGACCGCGAACGCGGTGGGCGACAGCCGCGAACTGTTTCTCTCCTCCGGCATGAACGACTATCTGCTCAAGCCCATCGAAGCCCTGGAGATGAACAAGATCCTGGCCCGCTGGCTGCCGGCCGACAAGATCAGCCGGACAGAACCGATGGAGGGCGGCGAAGCGCCGGCGGAGGACGACCGGTACGAACCGCTGCTGGCCACGCTCGCCAATGTCGAGGGGCTGGACGTAGAGGCCGGTCTCTCCCACGTGAACGGCCACCGCGAGACGTATGTGCAGGTGCTGCGCCAGTTTTGCAAAGGGCTTGCGCAGGGGCTCGCCGATCTCCGCGCCTTTGCCGGGGACAAGCAATGGAACGACTACGCGATCGCGGTACACGCGATGCGGGGCGTCTGCGCCAACCTGGGCCACACGCCCCTGGCCGAATGGGCGCTCCGGCTGGAGCAGGCGGCCAAAGGCGGCGACGCAGACACGGTGCGGCGGCAGACGGATCCCTTCTGCCGCGCCGTGGAGGACTTTGGCGCGGCGCTGGCGAACACGCCCCTCATGGCCGCCGCCGCCGGGGCAAAACAGGCCGTCGACACCGACCGGCTGCGGGAGACGCTGGACACGCTGGCGCAGGCCTGTCTCGAATGCGACGCGGACCGGGCGGACGCCGCCGCCGACGCCCTGCGGCAGGCCGCCTACAACGAACTGGTGGAGGACCGGCTCGCCGCGCTCTGCGAACTGGTGGCGTCCTTCGATTACGACACCGCCGCCGACGTCTGCCGGGAGATCACCGGTCTGCTCCCCGCGCAGGACAGGGCCACCGTATAGGCCGCCGCCCAACCGGCGGCAGGCAAAAAAACCGTATAGGACAATCGACTCGCCTCATAGAGTACATTACGCGGGGGGCTGGCGGTCTCGCCCGGGCATGCCGTGGCTCAGGTGACAAAAGAGCGTCTGACGATGGCCGAGTGATTTTTCCGTCAGATGAAACAAAAAACGCAGCGAATACTTTGTGTATTCGCGAGGCTTTTTGTGAAATATGGCGGAATAAATCGCCGGTCAGCGGCGGGCTGACTTTTGTTACCTGAACCACAATCCCCCTCCCGCGACCAACAGTGAGGGAGGGCGCGCGGCGCTGAGCCGCCGCCCTCCCTGCGCCGTGAGGCGCGGGAGGAGGCCGATATGTTCTCTATCGCGCTGCTGCTGCTCATGCACGGGCTCTCTCTGTCGCTGCGTCTGGGCGGACAAACGGGGTCTTTTCCGCGCCCGCTCTCCGCGCGGGAGGAGAAGGAGGCGCTCGCACGGCTCGCCGCCGGGGACCCGAGCGTGCGCGCGTTGCTGATCGAAAGAAACATGCGCCTTGTCGCGCACGTCATTAAAAACACAGCAAGCGGAGGGACGATTTTTCCCGCCGAAAGCGCACGTCCCGCGGATGTCCGCATTTCAGGTGGATCTCCAGGTGGATCTCCTCTTTGGTGCTGTCCTTCTTCACCACGATATGGTCCAATATGCTCGCCACCAGCTCGGAGTGGATGCCGTCGGCAAACGTGAGCTCCCGCCTCAGGGCCTCTTTGATCGACGCCGGGTGTTCCGCGGCGGCGGACGCCGTCCGCCCGGCCCGCAGGGCGTCCAGCTTTTGTTTTGCCGCAGCCAGCTGTTTGTTGCAGCCGTCGCTGCGGCTTTTACATTCCGGCACGCTAAGCGCGCCCGCCACGCCGAGCGCCAGCAGGCGCTCTTTCTTTGCCTGTATCCGGGCCATTTCCGCCTCCAGCTTCGCGGCGTCGCGCTCGCAGCCGCGCGCGGCGGACACGTTTTGGATGACGGCGGCGAGCGCGTCGGCAATGGCCTTGGGGTCTTGTATGAGGGCGGTAAAGATCTTCGCCATGATCTCGTCCAGCTCCGTCGTCCGCAGCTGCGGCGCGGCGCAGGCCGCGCGCCCGCGCTGGCGGTAGACGCGGCACTGCCAAACCTCTTTGCCGCCGCCGGCGCTTTTGAGCACCCGCCGGTGAAAGCCGGTCTCGTGTTCCTCACAGACGAGCTTGCCGCTGTAGGCGTAGCGGTTGTGGAACGCCGCCGCGCTCTGACGGGACCGCATCTGCGCGCTGCGGGCTTTGTAGAGGGTGTTGGCCCTGTCCCAGAGCGCCTCGGAGACGATGGCGGGCACG
>JAITDM010000066.1 GCA_031282535.1 Oscillospiraceae bacterium | reverse complement strand
AGGCGGTCCGGATCACTGGCCTGCAAAGAAGCGTAATCCTCCAGTAGGGACAGCAGTTTGGCGGAGCAGTCACAGTCATAGAGGCGGGCGTCGTGCAGCACTTCCAGACTGTGGACGGCGTAGGGCGGGATGCGCACAATGGTGTCCGGGCCCGCCACAAAGCTCTCGTCAAGAACCGTGAACCGGATCTCGCCGGCCTCGATGTAGAAGAGTGCCCAGTCGCCGTACGGGAGGTCCCAGTCAATGCGCACGCCCTGCCGCAGGGACGCGTGCCAGATCTCCTTGACCTGTCCGCACTCCCAGCGGCCGACCTTCTGCCGGAGCTCAATGCCGTCAAAACAGAAGGTGGAAAATGCAAACGACGGCGTGCGGATCTCGGGCAGGTTCTCCTTGGGGACATCCGTGACGACCGGGGGGAGACGTTCGATGTTTTTGGCGCCGCCCAGATAGCGGCGGCGAAAATCCGGCTCGTAATACAGCCCCGGGTAGCGGCTCTTGATCAGGTTCTTGTTGAGGGTGCTCTGGGCCATGTTGATGGATTGAAAGAGCTCGCGCCAGACCGTGCCCTCTTCGAGAAAGACAAAGCCGTGGGGTACGCCCGGCATCAGATGGAGCATGTCTCCCGCCGAGGCGATGCAGCGCTTGCCGCGGATGGTCACCTCCACCGAACCCTTGACGATGAAAAAGGTCTCGTAGCCCTGTTCATGCTCGTGGTAGGGGGCGCGGTCCCCCTGATGGTAGATGGTGTCGCTCATCTCGTTCTTCTCGTGCGGTCCCACGGCCAGCGTGAACTGGCGGACGCATTCGGTGCCGTCGTCCAGCTCAAACAGCCAGTCCCGCTGGTCGTAAGTGCGGATCAAGTATTTGTCTTCCATCGGCGTCACCACGACCAGTCGCGGACATTGTAGTCGAGGGTGGCGTGCGCCTCAACGTTTTTCAGGTCTTTGTGCGCCGCCAGACCGCGGATGGCCGCATACAGCGGGGCGACGACGGCCTCCTCGTCCATGATCCGTACGATGTCGCGGCAGGCTTGCAGACGGGCGGCCTCGTCGGTGCTGTAGCGGTTTGTGTCGAAAGCCTCGTTGAGCGCCGGGATGTCCACGCCGCAGAAGTTCTGCCCCTCGCCCCCGCGGTAGAGCGGGTAGAGGTCGTCAAAGTCCATGATGCCCAGCGTGGAGGAGATCAGGTTGATCTCAAAGTTGGCGGCGCGCCAGACGTCGCTGGACCAGGCGGAGCTCTCCAGCTTTTCCACCCGCACGCGGATCCCGACTTCGCCGAGCTGCGCCTGAATGACCTCGACGGGCTTGTAGTAGCGCTCGGTCTCACGGGTCTGGAAGAGCAGATCGAGCCCGTCCGCGTAGCCGGCCTCGGCCAGCAGACGCCGGGAGAGCTCCGGGTCATACTGGCGCCCGACATAGTCGGGATCGCTGCCCGGCAGGAAGTTCGGATACATGGAGTTGATGGTCTCCCCGGCGCCTTCCATCGCGCCGAGCAGCACGGCCTCCCGGTCGATGGCGTGGACCACGGCCTCGCGCAGCCGTTTGTCCGCAAAGATGCCATTGAAGTTGAAAAAGACCCAGGTGGTGGTCGCGGAGCCGACCTCGCTGTATTGGAGGTTCGGGTGGGCCTGTAAGTTCTTGACGTCGGTCTGCAGCGGGGTGGAGAGCACGTCGATCTCGCCCTTCTCCATCGCCAGCGCCGCGATGCTGCTGTCGGTGTAGATCTTGAAGATCAGGTTCCGGATGGGCGCCGGGCCGCCGAAATAGTCCGGGAAGGCCTCAAGTTGAATCTTGTCGCCGGTTTTCCACTCGATAAACCGGTAGGCGCCGGTACCGACGGGGTTGCGCAGGAAGTGGTCCGGGTCGGCCTCGTAGACGGTTTGCGGGAACACCACCATGTACTCGGTGGAGACGCACTCCAAGCCGGGGCCGTAGTGGTCCTTAAAGTAGAGCACCACATGGCGGTCGTCTTCCTTTTCCATGCGGTCCATCGCGGAGGTGGAGCAGTCGGCGTACCCGGCCTGGATGACGGTGTTGTAAGAGAATACCACGTCGTCCGCGGTCATCGTCTCGCCGTTGTGGAAGACGACGTCGTCGCGGAGCGTGAAGCGGATGTCCTTGCCGTCGTTGATGTATTCCCAGGACTCGGCCAGGGAGGGCGCGTAGGAACCGTCCGCCTGACGGACGATCAGTGTGTCGAAGATCTGCCGGGAGACGAAACTCACGACGGTGCTGGCCGCAAAACCGGCGCAGAGCAGATCGGGGTCGGCCTCAAGGGAGACGGTGACGGAATCCCGGACGCCGGCGTCGGGCGACGGGGTGTTGGCGGGGCTGCAGGCGCACAGGAGCAGCATCGGCGCGAGCAGCAGGGCCCACAGTCTGCGGAGCTGTTTCATAAAGTTCCTCCTATTAGATAGCATGAGTGGTTGGTCGGATGTGCTGCGGATCTATGTTAACCGCCGGCCGGGCCGGGCGGGGGCGTGTCCGGGAGACAGGCGACAAAGTGATCTTCCCCCCGCTGTGTCAAGGTGACGTCCTCCCCCAGGCACGCCGCGCGCGCGTACCGGCAGCGGGCGTGGAAGCGGCAGCCGGGCGGCAGGCCGATGGGGCTGCTCACCTCGCCGGGGAGGATCTCCACCGCCTGCCCGCGCCGGGTCAGGTCGGGGACGGGGATGGCCCCGAGCAGCGCGCGGGTATCGGGGTGCAAGGGGCGCCTGACCAGCTCGTCGGCGTTGGCCCTCTCGACGCAGGTCCCCAGGTACATCACGACGATCTCGTCCGAGATGTGTTTGACCACGCTGAGGTCGTGCGTGATGAAGAGATAGGCGAGACCGAGCCGGTCCTGCAGATCCATCAGCAGGTTGAGGATCTGGGCCTGGATGGAGACGTCCAGGGCTGAGACCGGTTCGTCGCAGACGAGAAAACGGGGTTTGAGCACCAGCGCCCGCGCGATGCCGATGCGCTGCCGCCGTCCGCCGTCCAGCTCGTGGGGATAGCTGTTGACCAGCCGGTCCGCCAGCCCCACGAGATCCATCATGCGAAAGATCTCCGCCCGCAGGTCGCTCCGGGTGCGGCAGATCCGATTTACGATCAGGGGTTCCGCAATGATCTCGCCGACGGTCAGACGGGGGTTCAAAGAGGCGTACGGGTCCTGAAAAATGATCTGCGCCTGACGGCGGAAGCGGTTTAGCGCCCGGGGGTTCATCGCGAGGACGTCCTCGCCGTCGAAGAGAACCTCGCCGCTTGTGGCCGGCAGCAGGCGCAGCATCAGGCGGCCCAGTGTGGATTTGCCGCAGCCGGACTCGCCCACCACGCCCAGCGTGGTCCCCGCGCGCAGGGAGAGGGTGACGCCGTCCACGGCGTGGAGCGGGCCGGCGGGTGTATGAAACACCTTGCGCAGATTGCGGGTCTCGACCAGAACGCTCATACGGATACGCCCCCTTCGGCCCACAGATGGCACCGGATGCGGTGCGTGCCCCGCGCCGTATCGGGCGGCGGCGTCTGCCGGCAGTGTGCCAGACAGCGGGGGCAGCGGGGGTGGAACTTACAGCCGGCCGGCAGACGGGCGGGGTCCGGCATGAGCCCCTCGATGGGGCGCAGACGCGCGGCGTCCGACGCCAGGTGGGGGAGTGAGCCGAACAGTCCGTCGGTGTAGGGATGGTGCGGCCCGTCGCCGAACACGTCAAAGATGGTGCCGGTTTCCACAATCTCCCCGGCGTACATCACCGCCACGTGGTCACAGGTCTGGGCGACGACGCCCAGGTCGTGGGTGATCATCAGCAGGGCGGTGCCCAGCTGCTCCCGGAGGCGCCGCATCATGGCCAGCACCTGCGCCTGGATCGTGACGTCCAGAGCGGTCGTCGGCTCGTCGGCGATGAGGAGCTCCGGCTCGCAAGCCAACGAGATCGCGATGACCACGCGCTGTTTCATCCCGCCCGAGAACTGGTGCGGGTATTCGTGCTTGCGGCTCGCCGGAATGCCCACCATCTCGAACATCTCGTCCACGCGGGCGGACGTCCGGGACCGGCCTTTGGGGGCGTGCAATTCCAGAATCTCCGCCACCTGTTCTCCCACCGTCATGACGGGGTTGAGGCTGGTCATCGGATCCTGAAAAATCATGGAGATTCTATTGCCCCGGTAACCGAGCATCTCGGACGGCCGTTTGGCGAGCAGGTCGCTCCCGTCGAAGAGGACGCGGCCGCCTGTCACCTGTCCGGTGCCGGCGGGCAGCAGACGGAGGATGCTGAGCGCGGTCGTCGTTTTGCCCGCGCCGGTTTCGCCCACGAGGCCCAGGGTTTGCCCGCGCCGCAGGCCGAGGGTGACGCCGTTTACCGCGTGGACGACGGTCTCATCCGTCCGGTAGCGAACCCACAGGTCCTCAATGCGCAGCAGTTCGTCTGTCTGCATCTGTCGCCCTCCTCCCGTACAGGGGTGTAAAATACCATCGATTCAATTCTTCAATTTGGGGTCCAGCGCGTCGCGCAGGCCGTCGCCGATCAGGTTCAGCGACATGGCGGCGCTGATGATGGCGACGCCGGGGATCAGCACCAGGTGGGGAAAGTCGCGGAAAAAGTTTTTCCCCTCGCTCAGCATGGCGCCCCACTCCGGCATGGGGGATTCGATGCCGAGCCCGATGTAGCTGAGGCCGGAGATGGCGAGGATGGTCTGGGCCAGATGGAGCGTCGCCTGTACGATGATGGGTCCCACGGCGTTGGGCAGCACGTGGCGCAGGAAGATGCGGCGGTTTTTGGTGCCGCAGGCCCGGGCCGCCTCGATGAATTCCTGTTCTTTCACCGGCATGATGGAGGCGCGGAAGATCCGGGCGAACCCCGGCACGACGCCGACGATGCAGGCGATGGCCAGATTGACGAGCCCGGAGCCCAGGGACGCGACGATGCAGATGGCGAGCAGGTTGAAGGGGACGGCGTAGAAGACGTCGACGACGCGCATCAGCAAGTTGTCGAGGCGCCCCCCGTAGAAGGCCGCCGCGCCGCCGATCGCGGCGCCGAGGACGGTGGAGACCGAGATGACGAGCAGGCTCATGGACAGAGAGATGCGCGCGCCGTAGACGATGCGGGCAAAGATGTCCCGTCCGTACTGGTCGGTTCCGAACCAGTGCCCGGGGCCGGGGCCCTGCAGCCGTTCGGACATGTTCTGCGCGACGGCGTCGCGGGCGTAGTCCAGGAACAGATCGGCCGAGGCGGCCACGGCCAGCAGGATGAGCAGGACGGCGAGTCCGAACATGGCCATCCGGTTTTTCTTAAACCGCAGGGCCACGGTCGTCAGCCGGCTGCGTTTTTTGACGGTCGCGGTGAGATCGTGTGTCAACGCGCTCCTCTCCTTCCCCCCACCGGCCTCACATACTGCGACTTCAGCCGGGGGTCGATGTAGACGTACAGCACATCCACCAGCAGGTTGATGAGCCCTCCGATCAGGGCGATGAACAACACCTCCGCCATCACCATCGGGATGTCTTTCTGCCGCACGGAGATCACGGCCAGGGTGCCGAGCCCCGGCAGGGCGAACACGCTCTCGATGATCATGGTGCCGCCGAGCAGGGCGCTGAAGTTCAGCCCGATGATGGTGACGATGGGCATCAGCGCGTTGCGCAGCGCGTGGCGCACGATGACGGTTTTCTCCGGCGCGCCTTTGGCCCGGGCCATTTTGATGTAGTCCGCCCGGATCACCTCCAGCATATTGGAGCGGGTCATCCGGATTAGCGAGGCGATCTGAGAGGCCGACAGTGTGATCCACGGCAGGATGAATCCGGAGAAGGAGGCCCCGCCGGTGGCGGGCAGCCAGCCCAGCGCCAGGGCAAACACGAGGATCAGCACCGTGCCAAGCCAGAACCCCGGCATCGAGGTGAGGATCAGCGCCCCCGCCAGTGTGACGCTGTCGACCAGGGAGTACTGCTTCACCGCCGACAGCACGCCGATGGGCAGGCCGACAAGGACTGTCAGCACGATGGCGCCCACGGCCAGGATGAGGGTGGTGGGCAGGCGCGCCATGATCTCGTCAAACACCGGCAGTTTGGTGCGGTAAGAGACCCCGAAATCCCCCCGGAGCGCGTCGACAAGGAAGTCCGCGTACCGGACGAAGAAGGGGCGGTTCAGTCCCATCTGCTCCCGCAGCGCGTCGATACTCTCCTGCGGCGCGCGGTCTCCGAGCAGAATGGTCGCGGGGTCGCCGGGGGAAAACTCCAAAATCGCGAAGATGAGGAGCGAGATGCCGAGGATGACCGGGATCATCAGGGCCATCCGCTTGAGGACATATCGGGTCATGCCACACCTCCCAAAACACCGCCCCGCCCGGCGTCAGGATAGGAAAAAAGGGTGGGGGAATATTTTCCTAGTAAATTAATATGATATTGTTTTGAAATTCAGTATAGCGGAGCGCCGGGCATTTGTCAATAGAAATTCCTGTTCATGTTATGGGGCATGTTGCCCTATATGAAGTGTGATATATGGTACATATATACTATATTGCATGCCATATAGGGAGCCACGATGTACCGACCGCCCCGTGTGAAGCGAATCCTTTTGTTGAAATAAGGATTCGCTTCACACGGGGCGGCAAATATTTTTTGGTGGATTGAGTGGGTGCCGACTTTGTGGTATACTGGTTGAAACAGGGCCGGGAAGCGAAGGACCGATGTGTGTTGACGAAATAAGCGTCACACTGAATCGCAATCCTACTTCGCAAGGGGACTTTTAATCTTCGTAGTGCCCTTTATACTCCGCGTTGTGGCGTGCTTTTTCGAGCTCGTTATACTCCTTTTCGCTCAAAACAACAAGGTTTTCATTGTGAGGACGGGCGATCAAGACCTTTTCCCCGGAGCGTATAATATCGCTCACCCTCTTGAAATCATTTCTTACATCTATCGTTCTTAACGCTACCAAACTTACGCACCCCTTTTCGAACTCAATATATGTACTTATTTTAATACATAATTTAGAATCTGTCAATGGGTTTTGTCTGAAAAATTTCATTGGGTTATTGGGAGATGATAAGGCCCAATGGAAAGGAATCGCGCTCATGAAGGAGGCATTGAGCAATGGGACTGCGAAGCTATTTTGTGAACAAACTGCTTGCCTCTTGGGACAAATCCGATCAAGCGAGATTCTCAAATAAATTGTTCCCCGAAGGAGTGCATCAGCAAAGGGATGTATATTATGCACAGGGGGACAGCAGGAATTCTTTGGATGTTTACTATCCGTCTGTTGGATCCCAAAAATTGCCTGTGCTTATCGATATACATGGCGGTGGCTTCATGAGCGGCGATAAAGAATCGGATCGTCTGTTTTGTTTTCACATGGTAAAACGCGGATTTTTGGTATTCAATCTGAATTACCGGCTGGCCCTTTCCGATGTAAAAGTTACTGACCAGATACAAGATATTGCACTCGCTACAGAATGGGTGAGAGACCATCTGGAAGAATACAACGGCAGTCGTAATGAAATTTTCATTTGCGGTCATTCGGCGGGTGCAGTCCTCGCCGCAATAGAAGCTTTGACTGCGCAAAGCCCCCGCTTGCGCAAGGTGTTTGATATAAACGGGCACAGTTTTGTCCCATATAAAGGAATTGTGCTTGATTGTGGAATGATGACCTTCTATCAGCATGGCATTGGTTATTGGGGTATGCGGACGATGGTTTTCCACAAAGGGTATCGGCGCGATATCAAATACAACAATATGATATGGAATCAGATAGCGGAGTTGTCTACTCTGCCTAAGACATTCTTGATCAGCAATGAAAAAGACGAATTGAGGCATATGACAAGAGCGTTCAAACGGATTTTAGATGAAAAGACAATCGAAAACCACTTGAATTATCAAACAAATGATGCGTTGGGGCACATGGAAATTATTTACAATCCTGATTCCATAGGCTGTTCGAATATCATAGACGACATGGTGGCATATTTGCGAAGCGAAAAAGAGTTTGAACAAGGTGTTCGCGCTTCACTATAAACGAGGTCCTATACCACACCAAGCAGTCAAATGATTCTCTAAAAATTTACATTGACAATGCGCTCAGGCTATGGTATAATTACTCATTCATCGGAGGCGTTGTAACCGTAATACAACAGCCGGATAAGATGTCGAATGCTTTGGCTCATCGGAGGGTGCGCGTAGTCGTAGTGACCGCACCGGATAAGATCGCCAAAGTCATTCGGTTGTCTTATCCGGTTTTCATTTTCAGCCGGGAAACGGATAATTTTGGAATCGATATGCGAAAGTTTTGGAAAAATTTAATAAAAAATGGAGCAAACTTCAGATGGACTTGCTAAAGGCCAATGTCAAACAGCTGTATTTTAAATATCTGCTCCCTTCTTTGGGAAGCGCCGTAGCCATATCGATTTACAGTTTTGTGGATTCGATAGCCGTCGGACAATCGGAGGGGCCGGACGGAGCCGCAGTGATGGCCGTATTCTCGCCGCTGTATGGAGCAACCGTATGTTTGGGAATCCTGTGCGGCATGGGGGGATCGGTGCTTATGAGTAAGGCAAAAGGGGAGGGAAACGAAGAAAAGGGCAATGCGTACTTCACGTCCGCTCTGGTTTTGTTGAGCCTATTGACGGTTGCATTTTGGGCGGCATCCGCATTTTTTTATGAGACTATTTTTATGTGGTTCGGCGCGGACAGAGATTTAATACCACTCGTTATGAAGTACGCGAAATGGATCTTGATGTTTTGTCCCTGCTTCCTGTTTTCCATATTCTTAGCCTGTTTTATCCGTAACGACAACGCGCCCGGGCTGGCCCTGTGCGCGGTTGTCACGGGCGGAGTATTCAATATTTTTGGAGATTGGTTTTTGGTTTTTCCCCTCGGTATGGGGATTGAGGGAGCCGCCATTGCGACTGTAATTGGTACGGGCATACAGACATTGGTTCTGTGCAGCTATTTCTTTTCAAAAAAGTGCGGATTGAAATTGGTAAAACCCTATCGACTGTTTCGGGCCTTCAAAAAGATTTTCGCCACAGGCTTCGGTTCAAGTCTGCTTGATTTTGCAAATGTCATTTTGGTGTGTATCTTCAACAACCAAATTATGCATTACGGAGGGCGCCAAGAATTGTCGATATTCGGTGTTGTCGCGACGATTTCCGCGCTGTTCCAAGCCTTGTACAGCGGCATCGGACAGGCGGCGCAGCCTCTTATTTCCATGAATTTCG
>JAITDM010000057.1 GCA_031282535.1 Oscillospiraceae bacterium | reverse complement strand
ATCCCGACTTGAACGTGGTCGCGCCCCCACCTTGTAAGGTCTTTCATAACGCAGATGCCGACTAAGCCGCCCTCGACATCTTCCATCATCTTAACGTAGCCCGAACGGTCAAAGAACCGCCCGCTTTCGTCATCGTCCGTGTAGTGCCGAATGTTGCCGAACCCCTGCGACTTGGCGTAGGCTTCAAGCTGTAACTTTTGGTTTGTGATGGAGTTGCTGTCCCCGTCGCGTCCTTCGTCGCCGGACGAAAGGCGTTCGTACAATGCCGTAATCTTCATTTTGTCCTCCTTTTTGGTTTTTACCACCTGAGCCTGCGGACAAAGAAATGCCGTATTCTCAAGGGTTTGGCGTACTTCCGGTGAAGAAGTCCCTAATAGAATACAACATCCCTGGCCGATGTGAACAAGGCCAATCAAGTGGAGCGGTATGCGCAGCTGGTGGACGCCATCCACAGCCACGGCATCATGGTCAACGCCAGCAAAGAAAAATCTCAGCGCGGGGCCTTTCTGCTGTTCAATTTGCTCTATCGCAAATACGGCGCGTTTACCTCGCTGCTGGCGCGGCTGATTCCCATGCGGACGCTCGGCAAATGGGGGGCGTATCTGTCATACAGGCCAAAAACGCGGCCCCGGCTTCCCCATGCCGCCTGTCCCTCGCCGCGGCGCGGCGCCGCCGCCCGCCCGAAACGGCCGTTTCGTTCGCGCTGACAGTCTCCTCCCGGTTTTCTCTGCCCGCCGGCCCCTCTTTTTTGGGGCCAGCGGGATTTTTCTCTTCCTTTTTGGCGCGAAACGGCGTATAATAGGCCCCGAAGAGATGCATTCCGCCGACCCCGGAAAAGCGGGCCGGGCGGGACATCTTGCGGGGCCGTTTGTTTGACCGCGCCCCAGGTAAGGAGGAAAACAAAATGGAGTACAACATCTTGGGCGAACCGATGCCGGTGGTCGTCTGCACGCTGCAGCCCGGCGAATCCATGCTCACGGAGCGCGGGTCCATGGCGTGGATGACCCCCAACATGCAGATGGACACCAACGCGGGCGGCTCCTTTGGCAAGGCCTTTGGGCGCATGTTTTCGGGCGAGTCGATGTTCCAGAACGTCTACACGGCGCAGGGCGGCGTCGGGATGATCGCCTTCGCCTCCAGCTTCCCCGGCGCGATCCGTCCGGTGCAGATCACCCCGGACCACCCGGTCGTCTGTCAAAAATCCGCGTTTCTCGCCTCCCAGCCCAGCGTCGAGCTGTCCATCCACTTGCAAAAGAAGCTGGGCGTGGGCTTTTTCGGCGGCGAGGGCTTCATCATGCAGCGCCTCTCGGGCCACGGCGTCGCCTTTTTGGAGATCGACGGCTTTGCCGTCGAGTACACGCTGCAGCCCGGCCAGAGCTTGATCGTCGACACCGGCAACCTCGCCCTGGCCGACGCCACCTGTGCGATCGACATCCAACAGGTGCCCGGTCTGAAAAACAAGCTGCTGGGCGGCGAAGGTCTCTTCAACACGCGGGTCACGGGCCCAGGGCGCATCGTACTGCAGACCATGCCCATGAGCGGCTTCGCCGCGGCCCTCTCCCCGTTTTTCGCGGCGAAGAGTTGACAGATAACCTTATATCCTATTGCGGGCGTATGATTCTCCAACGCCGCCGCCCCCGTCCGCGCCGCGGCCGCGGGGGCTGGCGGTTGTTGACAAGACCTGTGCGAAACGCTACAATGGAGACGTGGGGGAAGGGCCTAAGGAACTGGAGAGCAATAAGTTGCAACATATGACGCAGGGATTTCGCGTCCCGGCAAGGCGCCGGGTTCCGGTAATACTTTGTGTATTGCCGTGCCTTCCCTCAGATGCGAAAGGCGGTGGCCCGTTGGGCAATTTTGTCGACCATTACAGCGTGCTGCAGGTCCACCCGGAGGCCGAACAGGAGGTCGTCCAGGGCGCTTACAAGCGACTGTGCAAAAAATATCACCCGGATCTGAACGCCTCCCCGCAGGCCCAGACCCGGATCGCGGCCATCAACGCCGCCTATGAGGTGCTCGGCGACGCGGAGAGGCGCGCCGCCTACCACGCCGAATGGCTGCGCCGCCGCGCCGTCGTCCCGGTGAAACCCCCGGCCCCGGCGCAGCCCGCGGCCCAGACGGGCACGCCCCAGGCGCGCCAGCTGGTCCACGACTATTTCTCTCACCTCTCGACCGGCCGCTACCAGGAGGCCTTCGCGCTGGTCAGCGAGACGGACAAGACACACTTCTCCTTCGGCGACTTCGTCGAGTGGCAGACCTCCGTCTCCGCCACCTATGAGCTCGGCCCCTTCTCGCTGTCGCTCTACAAGGTCCACCCCGGTTTCCGCATGGAGAACCGCACCCGTTTCCTCGCCGAGGAGTACCGGGTGACGGTGCAGGAAAAGAACCGGAAGACGGGCGGCGTGACCGAGTACGCCTTCACCAAGTACGCCGTGCTGGAGCGGAACACTTGGCGGCTCTACCTGGGGTACCGGGACCTCACCCCGCTGATGGCGCACTTCAAGGTGGATTCGCTGACGCAGGAGGAATCCCTGCTGCTCAGCCGCTGGGAGCGCTATCTAAAGACCACCAACACGCTGCTGGGGCTGCCGAACCGGCATGGTTTTGAGGAGATGCTGGCCCCGGAGATCTACCGCTACAAGCGATACGCCCGCCCCTTTACACTGGCCGCCTTCCAGGTGGTGCTGCCGGATCGGGTGGCGGGCGCCGGCCAGGCCGCGCGGCTGCTCAAATACGTCGGCTACCTGCTCTCCCACTATGTGCGCTCGATCGACCGCGTCGGCTACCTCGACGAACGTCTCTTTGGCGTTCTCTTCGCCGAGACGCCCTGGCGCGCCGCGGAGTCCGCCGCGCGCCGGATCCTGCGCGCGGTCCGCAAAGACCTCTCCTCCTGTTTCGATTTCGACGTGCACATCCAATTCGGGCTCGCGGCCTACGAGGGGCAGTCCCTCGACAGCCTGCTCCGGGCCTGTCTTCGCAACCACCGCGCCGACATCGCCGGCCGTGTCGTCCGCTTCTTTGACTGAGTCATTGTTTCACGTGAAACATTTCGCGCAGTCCCGTCCCCTTCGGGGAGTCCTCTTTGGGAAGGAACGTGGCCATGGGCAAAATCATCGCTGTCGCCAACCAGAAGGGCGGCGTGGGCAAGAC
>JAITDM010000044.1 GCA_031282535.1 Oscillospiraceae bacterium | reverse complement strand
TCCGCGCCGCCGGTGTCGGCGCAGATCCCTCAGACAAAGCTCACGGTGTACTTCATGCCGGGCGACACCGCGCTCTCCGATATGGCGCAAAACGACTTGCAAAATTTTGTGCGCCTGGTGCCGGGTTTCCAGAATGTCTCCGTCCTCATCGAGGGCTCCGCTCTGCCCGGCGAATACGATGGCGAACCGGAGGAACTGGCCGGCCGGCGCGCCCTCGCCATCGTGGGATATCTCAAAGAACTCGGCGTGCCCGCGGATCATATGATCCCCACGACGTTCCTTGCGCCCAACAGCGAGTTTTCCGGCGCTATTTTGTCCTACACGAGCCGAAACGGAAAATGACAGGGGCGTCCCGGACGCCCCTCGACACGGGGTCGGGCCCAGCCCGGCTCCGTATTGTTTTGAGTTGAGGGAGGATTTCTCATGATCACTTTGCAAAGCGGCGGCGTCTATCTGCGCCAAAACCGACTCATACCGCCCGAACGCGGCCTGCCCGCGCCCGAGGAGGCGCGGACCGGCACCATGACCCACGGGGTGCTGGCGGCGCACAACACCTCGGGCCGGATGGACGCACTGCGGCTCCGCTTCGACGCCATGGCCTCGCACGACATCACCTACGTGGGCATCATCCAGACGGCGCGCGCCAGCGGCCTGACCGCCTTTCCCCTCCCCTATGTGCTGACGAACTGTCACAACAGCCTCTGCGCGGTGGGCGGCACGATCAACGAGGACGACCACCGCTTTGGCCTGTCCGCCGCGCACCGCTACGGCGGTGAATACGTGCCGGCCCATATGGCCGTCATCCACCAATACATGCGGGAGTGTTACGCCGGCGGCGGCCGGATGATTTTGGCCTCCGACAGCCACACCCGTTACGGCCCCTATGGGACGCTGGCCATCGGCGAGGGCGGCCCGGAGCTCGTCAAACAGCTGCTGGGGCATACCTACGACATCGCCCGCCCCGAGGTGGTGGCCGTCTGGCTGGAGGGAACGCCCCAACCCGGCGTCGGTCCGCAGGATGTGGCGCTCGCTTTGATCGGCGCCACGTTCCCCGAGGGCTTTGTCAAAAACAAAATTTTGGAGTTCATTGGCCCCGGCATCGCCGGTCTTCCGATGGACTTTCGCAACGGCATCGACGTGATGACGACGGAGACCACCTGCCTCTCCACCCTCTGGCAGACCGACGCGCGCGTGGCGGAGGAACTGGCCCGTTTCGGCCGCGCGGAGGCCCACCGGGCGCTGCAGCCCGGCGCGCTCGCCTATTACGACGCGGCGGTGCGCATCGACCTTGGCGCCGTGGAGCCGATGATCGCCCTCCCCTTCCACCCCAGCCGGGCATACCCCATCCGGGTCTTCCGCGCGCACGCGTCCGAGCTGCTCCGCGAGACGGCGGCGCACGCGGCGGCGCAGTGGGGCCTGGCCGCCCCGCCCCCGCTGGCGGACAAAGTGTGTGCCGACGGGCAGGTGCGGGTGGACCAGGGCGTCGTCGTCGGCTGTTCCGGCGGGCTCTACCAGAACATCGCGGCGGCCCGCGCCATCCTGTCCGGCGGCGGGATGGACGACTCCGCCTTCGCGCTCTCCGTCTACCCGGCCAGCCAGCCGATGGCGCTGGCCCTGGCCCGCGACGGCATTTTGGCGGACCTCACAGCCATGGGCGTCACCGTGCGCACCGCCTTCTGCGGTCCCTGTTTCGGCGCGGGCGACGTGCCCGCCCACGGGGGGCTGTCCATCCGGCACGCCACCCGCAACTTTCCAAACCGCGAGGGCAGCAAACCCGGCGAGGGGCAGAGCGCCTTTGTCGCGCTCATGGACGCCCGCTCCATCGCCGCCACGGCGCGCAACGGCGGGCTGCTCACGGCCGCGACGGAGCTCCCCGATCCGCCGTCCGTCTCGGACGGCGACGCGTATGTCTTTGACGACGCCCCCTACGCGCGCCGCGTCTACCGCGGCGCAAGGCGGCCGGAGCCGGAAACGCCGCTCGTCTACGGCCCGAACATCGCCGACTGGCCGCCGCTGCCGCCGCTGCCGGACGCGCTGATCCTGACGGTGGCCGCCGCTCTTTACGACCCCGTGACCACCACCGACGAGCTCATCCCCTCCGGGGAGACCTCCTCTTACCGCTCCAACCCGTACCGCCTGGCGGAGTTCACACTCTCGCGCAAGGCGCCGGGTTACGTGGCCCTGGCCAAGGAAATTCTCGACCGCGAGACGCGCCGGCGCGAAGAGGCCCCGGACGCGCCCGGTCTCGGCAGCGCGGTGGCGGCGCTGCGGCCCGGCGACGGCTCGGCCCGCGAACAGGCGGCCTCCTGCCAGCGGGTGCTCGGCGGCATCGCCAACATCGCGCTGGAGTACGCCACCAAGCGTTACCGCTCCAACCTGATCAATTGGGGGATGCTGCCGCTCCTCTGGCCGGACCTGGACACGCGGCGCCTCGCGGTCGGCGACACCATCGCGCTGCCGCACATCCGCGCCGCGCTGCTGGGGGATGCGGAACACGTCGAGGCGCTGTGGACGCACGGCGGCGTCTCGGAGACGATCACACTCGCGTTTGGCCCTCTCTCCCGGCAGGAGCGCGACGTCATCCTGGCCGGGTGTCTGATCAATGATTACGCCCGTGAACGGTGAGACGAGGCGCCCCTCCCCCGCCGACCTGGGCCGCATCTTTCTCGTGATGCTGCGCATCGGCGCCGTCACCTTCGGCGGCGGCTACGCGATGATCCCGCAGATGTCGCGCGATTTTGTCACGCGCTACCGCTGGATCGAAGAGAACGAGATCGTCGACCTGTTCGCCGTGGCGCAGTCGACCCCCGGCGTCATCGCCCTCAACGCCTCCCTGCTGGTGGGCTACCGCATCGCCGGCGTGGCGGGCGCGCTGGTGGCTACGCTGGGCGCCGTCCTGCCCTCTCTGGTCATCCTCTCGCTGGTCACGGTCGTCTACCAGGCTTTCCTCGAAAATCCTTATGTGCTGGGGGCGCTGCGCGGCGTGCGGGCCGCCGTGGCCGGGCTTCTCTTCTCCACCG
Organism: Oscillospiraceae bacterium; assembly: GCA_031282535.1. Classification (GTDB taxonomy): domain Bacteria; phylum Bacillota; class Clostridia; order Oscillospirales; family UBA929; genus JAIRTA01. The sequence goes on along the minus strand of JAITDM010000044.1, from coordinate 93 downwards.
TCGTCCAACTGCACCCGGCGTCGGTCCGCGGCGCGTTCGGTTGGCTGCTGTTTGGCGCGGCGCTGGCCGTGGCGGTGTTTCTGCCCTCTGTAA
>JAITDM010000259.1 GCA_031282535.1 Oscillospiraceae bacterium | reverse complement strand
GCCGCGCTGCGGGCCAAGCTCGACTTTCGCAAACGGGCGGCCAAAGGGCTTCTCCCCGTGCCCCCGTCGGCGTCCGGCGGGACGCTGTGGGCAGCGTCTCCTACGGCAGTGCCCCCTACGGCAATGCCCGGCGCGGAACTCAGCACAGGCGCCGAAATGGAGGCGCTCGTTGCCGCCTGCCGCGCCGCGGAGGTTACGGCGCTGCTGGTGCTTGAAGACTGGGCGGGGGTGGCCGTCTGCACGGGGACGGAGACCGCTGTGCTGCGCCGTATGGGCAGCGATTCGGCGGCCTATGAGCGGTGTCTGGACGCGCTCTGCGCGCCCGACGTGCCCAAGGCCGCGCACCAGGTCAAGGCGATTTTGGGCGCGCGGCCGGAGGCCGGCGGCTTTGTGACGGACACGGCGCTCGCCGCCTATCTGCTCGCCCCCGCCGTCGGGAAATATCCGCTGGAAGCGCTGCTTCAGGCGGAGTTTGGGGCCTTGCCGGCGGACGACGGCGCGCGCGCCGCCTGTCTTTACGAACTGGCGGCGCGGCAGCGGGCGGCGCTCGCGCGGGAGGGGCTGCTGCCGGTTTTCGAGACCATCGAGCTGCCGCTGTGCGCCGTGCTGGCCGACATGGAGCGGGTGGGGTGCAAGGTCGACCGCGACCGGCTCGCCGCCTTCGGCGCGGAGTTGGCCGGGCGGCTCACGGACTGCGAGGCGCGCATCTACGAGGCGGCGGGGGAGAACTTCAACATCAACTCCCCCAAGCAGTTGGGGGAGATCCTCTTTGTCAGGCTCGGCCTGCCGCCGCTCAAGAAGACCAAGACGGGGCCCTCCACCGACGTGGAGGTGCTGCGCAAGCTGCGGCCCTACCACCCGATCGTCGACGCGATCATGGAGTACCGGCAGCTCAGCAAGCTGAAGTCGACCTATGTGGACGGATTGCTCGCGGTGGCCGGCCCGGACGGGCGCGTCCACACGAGTTTTCAGATGACGGCCACGGCGACGGGGCGGCTCTCTTCCACCGAGCCGAATCTGCAGAATATCCCCGTCCGGCACGAGCTGGGCGGGGCGCTGCGGGGCATGTTTGTGCCGGAGGACGGCTGGGTGCTGGTGGACGCGGACTATTCGCAGATCGAGCTGCGGGTGCTGGCGCACATTGCCGAGGACGCCGTGATGCGCCGGGCCTTCGAGGAGGGGGCGGACATCCACACGGCGACGGCCTCGCAGGTGTTCGGCGTGCCCGCCGACGCGGTGACGCCGCTGATGCGCCGCCACGCCAAGGCTGTGAATTTTGGCATTGTCTACGGCATTTCGGCCTTCTCGCTGGCCGACGACATCGGCGTCAGTCAGGCCGAGGCCCGGCAGTATATCGACAGCTACCTCGAAAACTACGCCGGCGTCAGGGCCTACATGCACGACATCGTGGAGCGCGCCCGGCGGGACGGCTTTGTGACGACGCTGTTCGGCCGCCGCCGGTGGCTGCCGGAGCTGGCCGCCGCAAACCGCAACGTGCGCGCCTTTGGAGAGCGGATGGCGCTGAACACGCCGATCCAGGGGACGGCGGCCGACATCATCAAGCTGGCGATGGTGGCCGTCCACCGGCGGCTGCGCGCGGAGGGGCTGCGCGCCCGCTTGATTCTCCAAGTGCATGACGAGCTGATTGTGGAGTGTCCGCGCGAGGAGGGGCCGCAGGTGGCCCGGCTTCTCACCGAGGAGATGGAGGGCGTCTGCCCCCTCAACCCGCCCCTGCGCGCCGAGTCCCATATAGGGGGAAATTGGCTCGCCGCCAAAGGCGGCTGAAAAGGTAAAATAATGGATTGTGCTGCAAAGCAGCACAGTCCCATGCAGGGGAAAATTGGCTCGCCGCCAAGGGCGGTTGAAAAGGTGAAATAATGGGACTGTGCTGCAAAGCAGCACAGTCTCATGCAGGCGAAAATTGGCTCGCCGCCAAGGGCGGCTGAGGATGTTGCGGGATGCTCCGTAGGGGACGCCGCCTTCGGCGTCCCGCGTTTTAGTGCATGGCAAACGAGTCTGCGGAGAAGATTCCGAATGCAGATCCCAATGCATTCACGGCGGGACGCCGAGGGCGGCGTCCCCTACGACGTCGGTTTTACGGGATGGAAATAATTGGAATAGCCGCCAAAAGCGGCAGAGGAACGGATATGATATGAAACAGATTCTGTTTGTGTGTACCGGCAACACCTGCCGGAGCCCGATGGCGGCGGGGCTGTTCAATGCGGCCGCCGCGCGGGAGGGGCTGCCCGTCCGGGCGGCCTCCTGCGGCATCTCCGTGTTTGCGCCGCTGCCCGCCACGCCGGCGGCGGTGCGGGCCGCCGCCAACTGCGGGGCCGATATCTCCGCGCACCGGGCCCAGCCGGTCTCCGAGGAACTGCTGTCCGCCGCCGACCGGGTCTATTGCCTGACGCGCGGACACCTGGACGTGCTGGAGCTCATGTTCCCGGCCCAGGCCGACCGCCTGGCGATGCTGGGCGCCGTCGATATCCCGGACCCCTTCGGCGGCACGGATGAGGAATACGCCGCCGTCTGCCGGCAGATCCACCAGGCCGTGGAGAAGCTCGCGCGGCAAATGGGAAGGGAACGGGAGTCCTCTTGAGCTTCGTACTCGTGCGCATGGAACCGCGCCATGTGGCGGACATGGTCCTCATCGAACAGGCCTGTTTTTCGCAGCCCTGGTCGTGGCGCATGCTGGCGGGGGAACTCGAAAACCCCCAGGCATTCTACCTCGTCGCCGAACAGGACGGCGCGCTGGCCGGGTACGCCGGGATGCACGGCGTGCTGGACGAGGGCTATATCACCAATGTGGCCACCGCGCCCGCCTTTCGCCGGCGGGGCGTGGCCGGTGCCCTGCTGACCGCGCTGACCGCGCACGCGCGCGCCCTCTCCCTCGCCTTTTTGACGCTGGAGGTGCGCGTGAGCAACGCGCCGGCCGTCGCGCTGTATGAAAAACACGGCTTTGTCCCTGTGGGCGTCCGGCGGCAGTACTACCGGGCCCCCCGCGAGGACGCGCTGCTGATGACGAAGTATCTATAGAAACATCTGTGAGGGAAAACATGAACATATTGGCGTTTGAGACCTCGTGTGACGAGACGGCGGCGGCCGTCGTGGCGGACGGGCGCGCGGTGCGGTCGAGCGTCGTGCTCTCGCAGGCCGATATGCACGCGCTGTACGGCGGCGTGGTGCCGGAGATCGCCTCCAGACGGCACATGGAGGCGATGGCGCCCCTGGCCGAACAGGCGCTGCGCGAGGCCGGGCTTGCGCGGGCGGAGATCGACGCGGTGGCCGTCACCCACGCGCCGGGGCTCATCGGCGCGCTGCTGGTGGGCGTGAACTTCGCCAAGGGCGCGGCCCTGGCGCTGCAAAAGCCGCTGATCCCGGTGCACCACATCCGGGGGCACCTGGCCGCCGGCTACCTGGCGTACCCGGACCTGATGCCGCCCTTCGCCGCGCTGGTGGCGTCGGGCGGGCACACGCTGCTGCTGGACGTGCGTGACTACACCGACATCGTCGTGGCGGGTTCCACCTGCGACGACGCGGCGGGGGAGACCTTCGACAAGGTGGCGCGCGCGCTGGGTCTCCCGTACCCGGGCGGCGCGGCGCTGGAGGCCCTGGCCGCGTCGGGGCGCGGCGACGCCTACCGGCTGCCGCGCCCTAAGGGCGGGGACAACCCGCTGGACATGTCCTTCTCCGGGCTGAAGACCGCCGTGCTGCAGGTGATCAACCGGGCGGCCCAGAAGGGCGAACCGCTGGACCGCGCCGGCCTGGCGGCCTCCTTTACGCGCACCGTGGCCGAGATTTTGGCGGGCCGCACGGTGCAGGCCGCCGAGGTCCTGGGCCGCAGCGCCGTCGTCCTGGCCGGCGGCGTGGCCGCCAACGGCACGCTTCGGGCGGCGCTGGGGGCGGCGCTGGCCGCCGTGGGCCGCACCCTCTATGTGCCGCCGCCCGCGCTCTGCGGCGACAACGCCGCCATGATCGCCGCCCAGGCCTTCTACGAGTGGAGAGCGGGCCGCACGGCCGGCATGGATCTGAACGGATACGCCAACGCCTCCGCGGCGATGTGAGGGCGTTATGTCAATCGACGGGCGATTTTGGCGCGGCGCAAAGATGCGTTCTCGGGGTTGGGACAATTTGGATACAAACGCCCCATCCTATGGCGGACCGAATGTTTTGGCTTGTGGATAACTCGGTGGACAATGGGTATAACTTTTTGGAAATCCGGTTACGGTGTGGATTATGGAAACCGACAATCGAAAATCGCCCGCGCCGCGCGGGACGCAAAAAGCTCCGCCCACACATTGGGCGGAGCCAAATTGGTAGGGACGGCTCTCCGAGCCGTCCGCGCGGCGGTTTCGGAGAAACCGCCGTACCGGTGGGTCGTCACCACATATACAATCCCGCATTTTTCAGCGCGACTGCGCCTTGATGACCTTGAGCCGTACGAATTCCTCCCGGTCCTTCTCCTCCAGCGCGTCGGTGATGGCGGCCACGTCCGCCGTGAAGCCCGGGATGATGATGTTGTTCAGCGCGTTGGCGCGTTTTTGCGTCTTCTTGATGGCAAACGCCAGCCGGTAGATCGAAGTCTCCACCTCGGCGAGCTCGCAGATGAGCTGTTTGACCCGGATGAACTGGAGCGTCGCGTTGTCGAGCATGGAATTTGTGAAGGCAAAACCGTAGGGGTTCGAGAAGGGTTTTTCCTCCATCGACACGCGCGGAATCTCCACGCCCATGACGGAGCGGTGGTGGATCTGCAGCGACTCGTCGAGGGTGACGCACTGCGCGATGTCCGCACAGTTGCCCAGCGTGATGTTGGCCTGCTGCAGAGAGGCGTACGCCTCCCTGAATACGCTGTCGATCCGGCCCTGGATCTCGGTCGCGCGGTCGATGAGGCTCATCATCTCCCGGATGAGGATGTTCCGCTTCCGGTCCATGAGATCGAAACCGAGCCGCGCCAGCGAGAGGGAGCGCTTGATGGCCATCAGGTTGCCCTTGGTCGGTATCACATTCGGCATGAACACCGTCGCCTTTCACAGGAATCGGCCGAAACGGCCGCCGCGGGGGTGGGGGAGATCAGATCCCGCCGCGCAGGGCGAGGGTGGCGTCCTCTTTGAAGTACTTGGAGAGCAGCACGGTGTCCACGCGGTCGAGCTCCTCCTTGGGGAGTACCGAGAGGACCTCCCAGCCGATGTCCAGCGACTGTTCCATCGTGCGGTTTTCGGCCATGCCCTGCCGGATGAAACGGTCCTCGAACATCCGCCCGAACGCCATGTATTTTTTGTCGATCTCGGAGAGCTCGTCCTCCCCGATGACGGAGGCCAGCGCCCGCGCCTCCTGGACGCGCGCGTAAGAGGAGAAGAGCTGGTTCGAGAGCGCCGGATGGTCCTCCCGGGTGTAGCCCTTGCCGATGCCGTCCTTCATCAGGCGGGAGAGCGAGGGCAGCACGGCGATGGGCGGGAACATCCCCCCCTGGTCCAGCGAGCGGTCGAGCACGATCTGCCCCTCGGTGATGTACCCCGTGAGGTCGGGGATGGGGTGCGTGATGTCGTCGTTCGGCATCGAGAGCACCGGCACCTGCGTCACGGAGCCGCCCTGCCCCTGAATCATGCCGGCCCGCTCGTACAGGGACGCGAGGTCCGAGTAGAGGTAGCTCGGGTAGCCCTTGCGGCTCGGGATCTCGCCCTTGGACGAGGAAAATTCGCGCAGCGCCTCGCAGTAGGAGGCGATGTCGGTCATGATGACCAGCACGTGGTAGCCGTGGACAAAGGCCAGGTACTCCGCGGCGGTCAGCGCGCAGCGCGGCGTGAGGATGCGCTCGATGATGGGGTCGGAGGCCAGGTTCATGAACATGACCACCCGCTGCAGCGCGCCCGACTCCTCAAAGTCGCGCTTGAAGAAATCGGCCGTGTCGTTTTTGATGCCCATGGCGGCAAAGACGATGGCGAACTCCACCTCGTCCCCGGTCTCGCTGGTGACGTGCGCCTGGCGCACCATCTGGGCGGCCAGCTCGTTGTGGGGCAGCCCGGCGCCCGTGAAGATGGGCAGCTTTTGCCCGCGGATCAGCGTGGACATGCCGTCGATGGCCGAGATGCCCGTCTGGATGCAGGCGCGCGGATAGAGGCGGGAGACGGGGTTGATCGCGGAGCCGTTGATGTCGCGGCGCTCGTCGGGGAAGAGCGCGCCCAGGCCGTCGATCGGGCGGCCGCCGCCGTCGAAGATGCGGCCCAGCATGTCTTTCGAAAGGGCCAGTTCCATCGGGTGGCCCATGAAGCGGGTGCGGGCGTTTTCCAGAGACAGCCCGCGCGTGCCCTCGAAGACCTGCACGACCACGCGGTCGCCCTCGATCATGATGATGCGCCCCGTCCGGTTCTCGCCGTTTGTCAGGGTGATCTCGACCATTTCCTCATAAGAGGCGTCCCGTACGCCCTCCAAGATGATCAGCGGGCCGGCAATTTCCGAGAGCCCGATGTATTCCATGCGCATGACAAAGCCACCTCGTCTGTTAAGATTCGCCGCCCGGGTCAATGTTGTTGTCGATGAACACGCGGGACACGCAGGCGCGGATGTCGGCCACATAGTCGTTTAGCATGTCGAGGTTGTTGTTCGGCATGTCGTACTTCATGCGGATGAGCCGCTCGAAGATGCCGGTGGCCGCGAGCTGAGAGAGCGGGATGTTGCGTTCGATGAGGGTGCGCGCCTCGTCAAAGAGCTCCAGCATGACGCCGAGCATCCCCATCTGCTTTTCGATGGGCACGTAGGTGTCCGTGTCGTGGTAGGCGTTTTGCTGCAGGAAGCCGAGGCGCACGACGCGCGCGACCTCGATGACGAGCTTCTGGTCCTCCGGCAGGATGTCGGAGCCGATCAGCTTGACGATCTCGTTGAGCTGGGACTCCTCCTGCAAAAGCCGCGACACCCGCGTGCGCTGTTCGGCGAATTTGCGGCCCAGGCGCTCCTCGTACCAGGCCGTGAGCTCCGAGGTGTATTCTGAATAAGAGGTGATCCAGTTGATGGCGGGGAAGTGGCGCGCGTAGGCGAGCTGTCGGTCGAGCGCCCAGAAACAGCGGATGAAGCGCTTTGTGTTCTGGGTGACCGGCTCGGAGAAGTCGCCGCCCTGCGGGCTGACGGCCCCGATGACCGTGACGGACCCCTCGCCGCCGTCCAGCGTCACCATGTACCCGGCGCGCTCGTAGAACTCGGCGAGACGGGAGGGCAGGTAGGCGGGGAAGCCCTCCTCGGCGGGCATCTCCTCCAGGCGGCCGGCGATCTCGCGCAGCGCCTCCGCCCAGCGGGACGTCGAGTCGGCCATGATGGCGACGTGGTAGCCCATGTCGCGGAAGTATTCGGCCACCGTCATGCCGGTGTAGATCGACGCCTCGCGGGCGGCCACCGGCATGTTGGAGGTGTTTGCGATCAGCACGGTGCGCTCCATGAGCGGACGTCCCGATTTCGGGTCCGTCAGCTCGGAGAACTCCTCCAGCACCTGTGTCATCTCGTTGCCGCGTTCGCCGCAGCCCAGGTAGACGATGATGTCGGCGTCCGACCACTTGGCGAGCTGGTGCTGGGTGATGGTTTTGCCGGCGCCGAACGGCCCCGGGATGGCGGCGCAGCCGCCCTTGGCAATGGGGAAGAGGGTGTCGATGATGCGCTGGCCCGTGATGAGCGGCCGGTCGATGGCGTGCCGCTGCGCCACCGGCCGCGGCCGGCGGATGGGCCACTGCTGTGACAGCGTCAGCGGTACGCGCGCGCCGGACTCGGTCTCGATCTCGGCGACGACGTCCACCACCGTGTACGCGCCCGAGGGCTTCACGGTTTTGATGACGCCGGACACGTCGGGCGGCACCATCGCGCGGTGGCGGATGATGCCCGTCTCCTGACATTCGGCGAACACCTGGCCGCCCGAGACCGTATCACCGGCGGCCACCTTGATCTCGATCTCCCACTTCTTGTCGGCGTCCAGCGACGGCACGTTGATGCCGCGGCCCATGAAGAAGCCGGTGCGGGACTCGATGGCGCGCAGGGGCCGGGCGATGCCGTCGAAGATGTTGCCGACCAGACCCGGACCGAGTTGGATCGACATCGGCATGCCGGTCGACTCGACGGGATGTCCCGGCGCGAGGCCGGTGGTGTCTTCATACACCTGGACAATGATGTCCTTCCCGCGCAGGCCGACCACTTCGCCCACCAGGCGCTCATGTCCGACATATACGGTATCCATCATGTTGTATTCGCGTCCGCCGCGCACGGTGACCACCGGGCCGTTGACGCCGTAGACCGTATAGGGCATATTGCAATCTCCCTTCAAGGGGCGTTCGGGTGTCTTGTGTTTGGACGCCGCGCGCCCTGCGTTTGCCGCAAAAAACGGGGGAACGCCGGGTCCGTATCAGGCGCTCTGGATCTTCCCGGCGGGCATGTTGAGCTCGACAAAGAAGCGTGTCTTCCACTCTTCGAGGTTTGCGTCGAAGGTCTGGTTGATCTGCTGCTGCTGCTCGCGGCATTCGGCGATCAGCCCGCCCAGGTGAAAGTGCCCTTGCTCAAATGTGACGGGCTGCCCCTTCGCCGCCTCGGTGAGCGACGGCACGAGC
>JAITDM010000043.1 GCA_031282535.1 Oscillospiraceae bacterium | reverse complement strand
GGACCTCATCGCCGGGCTGCCGGGCGACACGCCGGCGGGCTGTGCCGCGTCGTTTGCCGAGGTGCTGGCCCTGGCGCCGGAGAACATCACCCTCCACACGCTGGCCCGCAAACGGGGCGCGCGCCTGGCGCGCGCGGACGGGCCGGCCGCCGACCCGGACGGTGTGGAGGCCATGCTGGCGGGCGCGTACGACCGCCTCGCCGGAACCCGGTACCGCAGCTACTACCTGTACCGGCAAAAGTACATGGCCGGCCAGTTTGAAAACACGGGCTGGGCGAAGCCGGGCGCCGTCGGGCTCTACAATGTCTGTATGATGGAGGAACTGCACACGGTGATCGCCCTGGGCGGCGGCGGTGTGACCAAACTGGTGGACCCCGCCCGCAGCCGCATCGAGCGGGTGTTCAACCCGAAATATCCCTATGAATATCTCTCGGATTTTGACCGCATGTGCGAAAACAAAACGCGCATCCGCCGGTTTTACGAAACCGGCCGCTGAAATCAATCGAACTGATGTTTTCCAGATGCTCACAAAATAACTTTCCCTGGACCCGTCCTGTGTGTTATGATAGAATTATAAATTATGAATTGTGAATTATGAATTTCGCATGTGGGCAAAGGAGGATGTGCCGGGATGGAGACCATCAAGGAGATCATACAAAATCTCTCCCGTTACGTCACCCTTGTTTCGGTTTGGGACGGGGTGGATATCCTCATCATGACCGTCGTCGTCTACAAACTGATGGAGCTTTTGCGCAAAAGCAACGGCGTGCGCGTCCTGAAGGGGATCGCGCTGCTGCTGGCCGTCAGTTTGGTGGCGCAGCTCACGAATCTCCACATGGTCAGTTTTGTGCTGGCCAACACGATGCAGATCGGCCTGATCGCCTTGGTCATCGTCTTCCAGCCGGAACTGCGGCGGATGCTGGAGCAGATGGGCTCCGGCAACCTGACGGGCCTGCTCGTCCGGGAGAGCCGGAGTGACATGGAGGGCGTGATCATGCAGACGGTCGGCGCCTGCAGCACGCTCTCGTGGCGGCGGGAGGGCGCCCTGATCGTCTTCGAACGGGGGACGCTCCTCGACGACGTGGTGAAGACGGGCACGCTGCTGAACGCGGAAGTGACCGCAGAACTGTTGAAAAATGTCTTCTTCCCCAAGGCGCCGCTGCACGACGGGGCCGCCATCATCCGCCGGGGGCGGCTGGCCGCCGCGGGGTGCATGCTGCCGCTGTCGGGCAACCAGAACCTGAGCCGCGACCTGGGGATGCGGCACCGCGCCGGCATCGGCATGAGCGAAAACTCCGACGCGCTGGTCGTGATCGTGTCGGAGGAGACCGGCTCCATCTCGGTGGCGGACGGCGGCATGCTGAAGCGGCACCTCGACCCGGAGACACTGGGGCTTCTCCTCAAGCAGGAGCTCCAGCCGAGCGGGGAGGAGGCGCCCGCCGCCGGCATGTCCGGCCTGTGGCGGCGGCTGACGCGCAAGAACGGCTGAGGCGGCGCGGCGCCGGACGCCCTTTGGATGCTTGAACCAACACTTGAACCATGGATTGTCGACCGGAAGGGATTGTCAAAATGATCGAGTGGCTGAAAAAACACAACATATTGTTTTGGGTGCTTTCCCTGTTTGTGGCGGTCGTTCTCTGGATGTATGTCCAGGTCAGCCTGGACCCGGAGGCCACGAAGACGCTGAACAACATCTTAATCACCCCGGTGGGGGAGGAGACGCTGCTGACCGACCGGAACCTGCGGATCATGAGCGGGCTCGACACCACGGTGTCGCTGCGCCTGCGGGGCCGGCGCCCCGATCTCGATGCGTGCAACGAGCAGAACGTACAGGTGATCGTCGACCTCAAGGATGTGGAGGGGTCCAGCCCCCACAACCTGAAGTACGAGGTCCGGCTGCCGGCGTCGGTGAGCGGACCCACCCTCGAGTGGAGTTCGCCCACCTATATCACGGTGACGAGCGACGAGATCATCTCCCGCGTGCTGGACATTGAGGTGGGCCGGAAGAACATGAGCGTGGCGAGCGATTACAACCTGGAGGACGTGCGGCCGGAGCCGGCCCAGGTCCGGGTGACAGGCCCGTCCAAGCTGGTGAACACGATCGCCCGCGCGCAGGCGATGCCCAGCGCGCAGGCGATTGACCGCACGATGACGCTGCGGCTGCCGGTCGAACTGGTCGACGCGGCCGGCAGCGCGGTCGTGTCCGACATGCTGGAGATGGAAACCCGCGAGGTCTCCGTGCTCCTGAAGGTCTCCATGACAAAGGACGTGCCGCTGGAGGTCGACATCATCGAGGGCGGCGGCGCGTTCCGGCGCCACGCCGACATCACGGTGTCCCCGAAGACGATCCGCTTGACGGGCGACCCGGGCATTTTGGAGAACACCAACCGGATCGTGCTCGGTGTGGTCGACCTCTCGAAGACGCCCAACGGCATCACGCGCAGCACGATGCCCATCAAGCCGCCGAACGAGACGACGGCGGTGGACGGCTATACGGACGCCACGGTCACAGTGAACATCACGGGCCTCACGGTGATGCGGATCGACACGGAGAACATCTCCACCGTGGGCGGCCGCCCGCCGGCCGGCTACGAGATCAACATCGTCACGCAGAGCATCCCGGCGATGGTGCGCGGCCCGCTCTCGTCCGTCGAACTGGTGAGCACCCACAACATCCGCGTGGTGGCCGACCTGACGGACTGGGATCTGATCGTCGGGCAGCAGACCGTGACGGCGCAGGTGTCCATCGACGGCGTCGCCGACGTGGGCGTGCTGGGGGACTATAAGATTGTCATCGACGTGGTGAAGGCGGCCAATACTTCGTAGGAGTGCTGCGTTTTGAGTGCTGAGTTTGGGAATATTTGGTAACAGTTGGGAACGAAGGAGGGCGGGTATGCAGCAGCAGGCGGTGATCAAACGGGTACTGAACGCGCGCACGGCCCTCGTGGAGGTGCGCCGGCTCTCGGCCTGCGGGCACGACTGCGCCGCCTGCGGCGGCCTGTGCGCGGACGGCGCGCGGGTGCTGGTGAAGGCCGCGAATCCGCTGGGCGCGCGCGAAGGCGACGTGGTGACGGTGCGCTCGGAGACAGGACAGATTTTGAAGTGGGCCGCGCTCGTCTACCTGGCCCCGGTGGGGCTGTTCTTCGCGGGGTATGCCTTGGGCGCGCTGCTGACCGGCGTGTCGCCGGCGCTCACGGGCCTGGCCGGTTTTGCGGGCGGCCTCGTCTGCATCTGGCTGGGCGGCCGGCGGCTCATGCGGCGCGGCGGCGTGGCGGCGCGGATCGTCGCCGTGGAGGGCACGCGATAGATGTTCGGCTATGTCCGCCCGCTGCGCTGCGAGCTGCGCGTCGCCGATTGGGAACGCTTTCGGGCGGCCTACTGCGGGCTCTGCCACACCCTGGCGCGCGAGTACGGCTGGAAGGCGCGCTATCTGCTGGGGTACGACTTCACATTTTTGGCCCTGGCGCTCTCGCTGTACGAGGCGCCGGCGCGCCCCGGGCGGCGGCGCTGTCCGACGCATCCGTTCCGGCGCCGTCCCTGCCTGGCGTCCGGCGAGGCGATGCGCGCCGCCGCCGACCTCACGGTGCTGCTCACGTATCACAAGTGGCGGGACACGGTGCAAGACGAGTCCGGTCTCACGGCGCTGGCCGCCAGGCTGGGCGGCCGGCTGCTCCGCGGCGCGTGCCGCAAGGCCGCCGCACGGCGGCCAGAGACGGCGGCGGAAGTGGTCCGCGCGCTGACGGACCTGCGCACCCTGGAGGAGGCCCGGACGCCGGCCATCGACCCGCCCGCCGACGCCTTTGCGCGTTTGCTCGCCTCCCTGGGCGACCTCGCGCCGGAGGAGAGCGGCCGCCGCGTGTTGCGGCGCCTCCTGTACCACCTGGGCCGGTGGATCTACCTGATGGACGCCTGCCAAGATCTTCCGGCAGACACGGCGAAGGGCCGATACAACCCGGTGGCCGCTCGCTACCGGATTGCGGACGGGGCGCTGACCGGGGAGGCCCGGGCCTCGTTGGGCGAGACGGCGCTGTGTTCCCGGCGGGAGATGGAGCTGGCGCTGTCTCTGCTGCCGGACACGCCGGACACGCCGGTCGTGGCCAACATCATCCTCGACGGGCTGCCCCACACGGAAGCGCAGGTGCTTTCGGGGCGCTGGACGCGGACCGGGCGGTCGCTTGTCTCCGACGCGGCCGACATAGAAGATGAAGGGAACATGGGATGAAAGATCCGTACAGCGTACTCGGTATCTCCCGGTCGGCTTCCGACGACGAGATCAAAAAGGCCTACCGGGACTTGGCGCGCAAATATCATCCGGACAATTACGTGGGCAACGACCTGGCCGATCTGGCGCAGGAGAAAATGAAGGAGATCAACGAGGCCTACGACACGATCGTGCGCGAGCGGGAGAGCGGCGGCGCGCGCGCGTCCGCCGGCGGCTGGGCGGGGCCCGGCGCGCGGGAAGGCCGCGGGGTCTATGCCCAGGTGCGGCGGGACATCACGGCGGGGCGCGTGGCAGAGGCCGAACGCGTGCTGCAGGGGATGGACGCGCGCGACGCGGAGTGGTACTTTTTGATGGGCAGCGTCTGTTATCGCAAGGGCTGGTTTGACGAGGCCAGGCGCCATATGGAGTACGCGTGCGCCCAGGACCCCGGGAACCGGGAGTACCGTCAGGCGATGGAGCAGATGCGCGGCGCGGCCTACCGGCGCCCCGACTTCGGCGGCGCTTACGGGCGGCGGGGGTACGGCGGCTACCCGCAGCAGAACGGCTGCAGCTCCTGCGACTGCTGCTCGTCGCTCCTCTGCGCCGACTGCTGCTGCGAGTGCATGGGGGGAGATCTGATCTCCTGCTGCTGACGCCGGGCCCGGGCGCGGAAGACTGCGGAAGCCATCGCACACATATCCTGTCTGTGAACGTTGCATGCGGGGAGGATGCCGGGGGACGTGATGACACATCTCAATACCAAACGGCTGGTGTTCTGTGCGCTGCTGGCGGCGCTGTCGCTGGTCCTGCTGGCGGCGGCGTCCCTCTGGCCGGCCGGGCGCCTTGGGTTTTGCGCGCTGGCCGGCATCCCCGTGGCCGTGGCCGTGATGCGCCACGGGCCGGCGGCCGGCGCCGCGACGTGGCTGACGGCCGGACTCATGGGGCTGCTCCTGCTGCCCCTGCGGAGCGTGGCGCTTTTGTACCTCGCGGCCTTCGGGCCGTATCCGCTGGTCAAAAGCTTCTGCGAGCGGCGGCGGAGCCGGTTGATGGAGTGGCTGCTGAAGCTGCTTTTTTTCAACGTTGTCCTGGCGGGCTTTGTCCTGCTGCTGCCGGCGGTGTTGGGGCCGGGGGCCGATTTGCTGGCCCGGCCCGTCTGGCCGCTCGTGTGGGCGGGGCTGGGCGCCGTTTTTGTGGCGTACGACGTCGGTCTTTCTCGCCTGTTTGCCATTCTGATGGACAGATTGGCACGGCTGTGGTGAAACATCCGGTGCGGGAGCGGCAAAAAATTGACAAAACGCTTGAAAACGTGTAAACTAACGTAGGCTGCATCTGCAGCCTACAACCCAAATTCTTGTTTTTTGGCCGCTTCGCGGCAACAAGGCGCTCAAACACATGGATCGAAAACAGGGGGCCTGCATCTATGATCGCCAGCATGACGGGGTACGGCCGCGCGGAGCGCGCCGGCGCGCAGAGGACGGTCACGATCGAGATCCGTTCCGTCAACCACCGCTATTACGACTGCTCCGTGCGGGCGCCGCGCCTGTTCACCTATCTCGAAGAGGCGGTGCGCGCCCGGGTGCAGAAGGCGGTGACCCGCGGCAAGGTGGACGTGTACATCATGCTGGACTTCGCCGGCGCGGAGACCCCGGACATCGCCCTGAACGTCCCTGTCTTAGAGGGTTATCTCTCCGCCCTGCGCGGCATGGCCGACCGGTACGGCCTGCGCGAGGATCTCTCCGTCATGGCGTTGGCGCGCCTGCCGGAGGTGTTCAGCGTGCGCCGGGCCGAGGTCGACGCCGAAGCGCTGCTGGCGGAGGTGACGGCGGCGGCGGACGAGGCCCTCGCGGTGTTTTTGGAGATGCGTGCGCGCGAAGGCGCGCGGCTGGCCGAAGACATGCTGGCCCGGCTCGACGCCGTCGAGGCGCTGACCGCCGGGATCGAGGCGCGCGCGCCGCGCACGGTGGCCGAGTACCACGCCCGTCTGGAGGCCCGCATGCAGGAAGTGCTGCACGGCGTCGGGGTCGACGAAAACCGCATCCTGGCCGAGGCCGCGCTGTACGCCGACCGGGTGGCGGTGAACGAGGAGATCGTGCGCCTGCACAGCCACATCGCACAGGCGCGCGCGCTGCTCCACGGTGGCGGCGGGGTGGGCCGTAAGCTGGATTTCTTGATCCAGGAGTTCAACCGGGAGGCCAACACCATCGGCTCCAAGGGCAACGACACCGAGATCGCGCGGCTGGTGGTGGACCTGAAATCGGAGATCGAAAAGATCCGCGAACAGGCGCAAAACATCGAGTAGCTGCGGGGGGAGACGCGATGAAACTGATCAACATAGGCTTTGGCAACATGGTATCGGCCGGGCGGCTGATCGCCATTGTGAGCCCGGAGTCCGCGCCCGTCAAGCGGATCATTCAAGAGGCGCGCGACCAGGGGCTTCTGATCGACGCCACCTACGGGCGCCGCACGCGCGCGGTGCTGGTGGCCGACAGCGGCCACATCATCCTGTCGGCCATCCAGCCGGAGACGGTGGCGCACCGCCTGGACGTGCGGGAGGAAGAGGACGGCATGGCGGAAGACGTGGCCGACGATGCGTGACGGCGCGGGTGTCCTGGTCGTCATCTCGGGCCCCTCGGGCGCGGGCAAGTCCACCGTGATCCGGGAACTGCTCAGCGCAAAAGACCGCTTTGAAAAGCCCCTGTTTTTTTCCGTGTCCTCGACGACGCGCCCCCCGCGCGCGGGGGAGAAGGACGGCGTGCACTACCACTTCGTGTCGCGGGCGGATTTTGAGGCGCTCGCCGCGCGCGACGGGTTCCTCGAGTGCGCCGAGTACGCGGGGCAGTGCTACGGCACGCCACGCGCGGCGGTGGAAACATGCCTGGCGCGGGGCGGGTGCGCGCTGCTCGACATCGAGGTCCAGGGCGCCATGCAGGTGAAACGCCGCCGGCCGGACGCCGCGCTGGTGTTTTTAATGCCGCCGTCCTGGGAAGAATTGGAAAGACGCCTGCGCGGCCGGCGGAGCGAGCCGGAGGAGAAAATCGTGCGGCGTCTCGCCATCGCCCACGAGGAGTTCAACTACATCGGCGCTTACGACTATGTGATTTTCAACGACTCCGTGGAGAAGGCGGCCCGGCAGATCGAGGCCGTCATCCGTGCCGAACGCTGCCGCGTGGCGCGGCTGCTCCCCTGGGTCGGTTTGCAGACGCCGTAAAGGCGCATCGCGATGCGCCCTTCAACATGACCCCTATCACATCGCCTCGCGCCGCAGCGCGTTGAAAATTGGGAGGTATCACGGATGCTGGAACCGTCGCTAAATCAACTGATGCACCAGATCGACACACGCTACCTGCTGGTCAATGTCGCGGCCGCGCGGGCGCGTGAGATTGCCGAAGAAGCCGAGCGGCAGGGAATCCAACTGAACGAAAAACCGGTCAAACTGGCCATTGAGGAGATTGCCGAGGGGCGGCTGACCGCCCGTGCGCTGCACCCGGAAAGCTCTTCATGAGCGACGGGGACGGCGCGCGGTACGCGCGGGTGGCCGTGGCCGACGCCGTGTTTGCCATCGACCGCCCGTATGACTACGCGGTGCCGGCAGTCCTGCGCGCGGACATCGCGCCGGGCTGCCGGGTGCTCGTGCCGTTCGGACGGGGCAACCGGCGCAGCGAGGGTCTGGTGCTGGCGCTGGCCGGCGAGAGCCGGGTGGAAAAGACCAAGCCCATCGCCGCGCTTTTGGACCGCGCGCCCGTGCTGGACGAGGCGGCCATACGGCTGGCCCTGTGGATGCGGGAACGCTATGTCTGCACCTGCTACGAGGCCGCGCGCGCCATGCTCCCGGCGGGGCTGTGGTACGCGCTGGCCGAGACGGTGGCGCTCATCCCGGGCGTAGACCGGGCGGAGGCGCTGGCGCTGCTGGCCCAGGCGCCGAAGGCGGCGCAGCTGCTGGAGGCCCTGTACGGCGCGCCGGAGGGGCGTCTGCCCCTGGGCGAAGCCGAGGACCTGCTGGGCGGCGCGGCCGCGCTCCGCGACGCGCTCCGCACACTGGCCGGCAAGGGCCTGGCCGAGGGGCGGACCATGGCGCGCCGCCGCGTGGGCGACAAGACCGTGCGGGGCGTCCGCCTGGCCATTCCGGCCGAGGACGCGCGCGCGCTGGCCGCCTCCCGGGCGGCGCGCGCGCCCATGCAGACGGCGGTGCTCACGCTGCTCTGCGGGGCCGAGGAGGTGTCGACCCACGAGATCAGTTACCTGACGGGCGTGCGGCCCGCCGTGCTCACACAGATGGCGCGGCGGGGCCTCGTGACGTTTGAGGAACAGGAGGTGTACCGCCGTCCGGCGGGCGCCTCCCGGGAACCGGCGGCGCCCCTGGTTTTAAACGACGGGCAGCAGGCGGCCCTGACGCGCCTCGCCGCGCTGACGGACGCAGGCCGGCCGGCCTGCGCGCTGCTCTTCGGCGTGACGGGCAGCGGGAAGACGTCGGTCTATCTCGAACTGATCCGGCATATAGGCAAACAGGGCGGACAGTCCATCGTCATGGTGCCGGAGATCGTGCTGACGCCCCAGCTCATGGAGACGTTTTCCCGCGCGTTCGGCGAGCGCGTGGCCCTGCTGCACAGCGGGCTCTCGCTGGGCGAGCGGTATGACGAGTGGAAGCGCATCCGCGCGGGCCTCGTCGACGTGGTGCTCGGCACCCGTTCGGCGGTCTTCGCCCCGCTGACGCGTCTGAAGCTCATCGTCATGGACGAGGAACAGGAACACAGCTACAAGTCGGAAAACGCGCCGCGCTACCACGCGCGCGACGTCGCCAAGTACCGCTGCGCGCGCGCCGGCGGCCTGCTGCTGCTCGGCAGCGCCACGCCGTCTGTGGAGAGCGCGTTCTTTGCCCGCAGCGGGCGGTATGTCTCGTTGGAGATGCCGGCGCGTTACAACGCGCGCGCGCTGCCGCGGGTGCTGATGGCCGACCTGCGCCGGGAGCTCCGGGAGGGCAATGCCGGCGCCCTCAGCGCCGTGCTGTGCGCGGAGATCGAAAAAAACCTCGCGGCCGGGCAGCAGAGCATCCTCTTTCTCAACCGGCGGGGCTACAACCGCCTGCTGCTCTGCGAGAGTTGCGGGACCGCGCGCCACTGCCCGCGGTGCAGCGTCGCGCTGACCTATCACGCGGCGAACGACCGGCTGATGTGCCACCGCTGCGGATACTCGGAAAAACGCCCCGACGCCTGCCCGGACTGCGCCGGCCCGTTTCGGCCCGTGGGGACCGGCACGCAGAAGGTGGAGGAGGAACTGCGCGCCCTCTTCCCCGGCGTGGAGATGCTGCGGATGGACGCCGACACCACCGCCGGGCAGGGGGCGCACGCGAAATTGCTGGCGCGCTTTCGCGAGGGCCGCGTCCCGTTGCTCATCGGGACGCAGATGGTGACAAAGGGGCTGGACTTTGAAAACGTCACGCTGGTCGGCGTGCTGGACGCCGACCAGGCGCTCCACACCGGCGAGTTTCGCGCCCACGAGCGGGCGTTTTCGCTGATCACGCAGGTGGTGGGCCGCGCCGGGCGCGGCGAGAAGCCGGGGCGCGCGGTCATCCAGACCTTCACGCCGGACCACCCGGTGCTCGCGGCGGCGGCCGCGCAGGACTACGAGGCGTTTTACCGCGACGAGATCGCCCTGCGGCAGGCCGTGGGCCTCCCGCCTTTTTGCGACATCGTCACGCTGGTATTTTCGGGGACAGACCCGGAGCGGGTGCAGCACGCCTGTCTGCGGCTGCGCCGGGCGGTCGGGCAGACCGGGCGGCGTCTGTTTGCGCAGATGCTGGGCCCCGTGCCCGCGCTCGTCTGGAAGGTCAACAACCGCTACCGCTACCACATGACGCTGACCGGTCACTACGACAAAGCGGTCCGCGGCTATGTGGGCGGACTGCTCACGGCGTTCAGGGAGGACGGCCAAAACCGCGGCGTGCATCTCTACGCCGATGTAAACGCATACTGAGATTCGTCAAAAGGCAGACCGCACGGCAGTACCTTGTCGCCGCAAAGCGGCGACACAAAACAAGCATTTGGGTTTGGGTTGCAGGGGCGACCCACGTTAGGGAGGGATGCCATCATGGCCCTGCGTCAGATTTTGACGCGCGGAGACGGAACGCTGCACAAGACGTCCCGTCCCGTCACAAAGTTCGACAAACGGCTGCACACGCTGCTGGACGATATGCTGGAGACCCTCCGCGACGCCCGCGGGGCCGGCTTGGCGGCGCCCCAGATCGGGGTGCTGCGCCGTGTGGTGCTGATCGAAGTGGAGGAGGGCGCGCCCATTGAGCTCATAAACCCCGAGATCGTCCGGGAGGAGGGGGAGCAGGAGGGGCCCGAGGGCTGCCTCAGCGTCCCCGGCCTCTACGGGATCGTAAAGCGTCCGATGACCGTGACCGTGCGGGCGCAGGACCGCCACGGACATCCGATCACGGTGACGGGGGAGGAGATGCTGGCGCGGGCGTTTTGTCATGAGGTCGACCATCTAAACGGGCGGCTGTTTACGGAGCTGGCCACCGAATATTTGGACCCGGATCAGCCGCCGGCGGACGAGGACGAGGAGGAGTCGGTATAAATCTCGTTTTTATGGGCACCCCGGCCTTTGCCGTGCCGTCGCTGCAGGCGCTGCTGGCGGACGGCCACCGGGTGGCGGGCGTATTTACCCAGCCGGACAAGCCGCGCGGGCGCGGACACGCCGTCGCATTTCCTCCGGTCAAAGAACTGGCGCTGACCCACGGCATACCGGTCTTTCAGCCCGAGACGTTCCGGGACGGCGCGGCGGCTCAGACGCTGCGCGCGCTGGCCCCGGATCTGATCGCGGTGGTCGCGTACGGGCGGATCCTGCCGCGTACGGCGCTCGCGATCCCGCCGGCGGGCTGTATCAATTTACACGCGTCGCTGCTGCCGAAGTACCGGGGGGCCGCGCCCATCCAGTGGGCCGTGACAAACGGGGAGACCGAGACCGGTGTGACGACGATGCACATGGCCCCGGCGCTCGACAGCGGGGATATCATTTACGCCGCGTCCCTCCCCATCGGGCCGGACGAGACGGCCGCCGCCCTGCAGGAGAGGCTGATGGTCCTGGGGGCGTCGCTGCTCGCGAAGACCGTGCGCGCGCTCGCGGACGGGGCGGCGCCGCGCACGCCGCAAAACGAGGCCGAGGCCTCGTTCGCGCCCCTGCTGCGCCGCGAGGACGGGCGGATCGACTGGCGGGCCGGCGCCCGCCGGGTTTGCTGTCTGGTGCGGGGGATGCAGCCCTGGCCGCTGGCCCGCACCGCTCCGGAGGACTGGAAGATCTACGCCGCCCGGGAGACCGGCCGCCGGACGGAGGGGGCGCCCGGCGCCGTGGTCGCCGCCGGGCCGGAGGGACTGGAAGTCCTCTGCGGGGACGGATACACGGTGCTCATCACCGAGCTGCAGGCCCAGGGCGGCCGGCGCATGGCCGCGGCGGACTATGCCCGCGGCCACGCGGTGCCGCCGTCTCTGCTGGCCGAAGCAGAGAGCGGCCGATGAAAGCGGGCACAACGGCATAATATGGAAATATTTTACAATTTTGCAGGGAGGCTGTCATGCCGTACTATTTTCCGTTTGACATGTATTATCTGATTTTGGTGCTGCCGGCGGTACTGCTGGCGCTGTTCGCACAGATACGGGTGCAGCGTTCGTTTCGCAAGTACGCGCAGGTGCGCACGCGGCGCGCGCTGACCGGCGCGCAGGCCGCCCAGGCCATTTTGCAGGCCAACGACCTCACCCACATCCGCATCGAGCCGGTGGCGGGACGGCTCTCCGACCACTACGACCCGAAGGCCGGCGTGATCCGCCTGTCGGAGGCCGTATACGGGGCGGACAGCGTGGCTGCCGTCGGCGTGGCCGCGCACGAGGCGGGGCACGCCGTGCAGTACGGGAACGGGTACGGCCCCATCCGCCTCCGCCAGGCGATCATCCCCGTCAGCCGGGTGGGTTCGATGCTGGCGATGCCGCTCGTGTTGCTGGGCCTTTTCCTCTCCTACGGGTGGCTGATCCAGCTCGGGATTCTCTTCTTCGGGCTGGCGGTCGTCTTCCAGCTCGTCACGCTGCCGGTCGAATTCAACGCGTCCCGCCGCGCGTTGGCGGCGCTCGAAGAACGCCGCCTGCTCGATGAGACGGAACTCCCGCAGGCCCGCCGGGTGCTGTCGGCGGCGGCGCTCACCTATGTGGCGGCGCTGGCCGTCTCTCTGGCGCAGTTTTTGCGGCTGCTGCTGCTCTTTGGCGGGCAGCGCGGCCGGCGGCGCTGATGGCGGACGTATCGCCGGCGCGCGACGGCGCGCGGCGGGTGCTGGCGGCGCGCCGCCGCGGCGGATGGCCGGACAGGGCATTGAAGGACGAGCTGAGACGCGGGCGGTTCTCCGTCCGCGACGCGGCGCTGTGCACGCGGCTCAGCTACGGCGTGCTGCAGAACGAAAAACTGCTGGACTTCTACCTGGCGGCCCATTCGCGCCTGCCGCTCACCCGGCTGGAGGCCGGGATCCTGGACATCCTGCGCCTCGGCGCTTATCAAATCGTATTTTTGGACAAAATCCCCGACTACGCGGGCGTCTCGGCCTGTGTGGATATGGCGCGCGCGCTGTCCGGCGCCAAGGCGGCCGGCTATGTCAACGCGGTGCTGCGCGCGGTGCTGCGCGGGCCGCTGCCCCAGCCCGGCGGCACGGACGTCGAGCGCCTCTCGGTGCTCTACAGCCGGCCCGCCTGGCAGGTGGCGCTGTACTTGGACCGGCTGGGGCCGGACGAGTGCGAGGCGCTACTGCGGGCGGACAACGGGAGCCCGCCCATCTGGGTGCAGGCGAACCCCCTGCGCGGCCGCGCGGAAGAACTGGCGGAGCGTCTCGCCGCGGACGGGGTGGAGGCGGCGCCCCACCCCTTTGTGCCCGGCTGCCTGGCGCTCAGCCGCACCGGGGACATCGAGGCGCTGGAGACGTACCGGGCGGGGTGGTTTCTGGTGGCCGACCCGGCCGCCTGGCTGGCCGTGTCGGCGGCGTGCCCGCAGCCCGGGGAGACGGTGATCGACGGCTGCGCCGCGCCGGGCGGCAAGAGTTTTCTCACGGCCATGGCGATGCAAGACCGCGGACGCGTGCTGGCCTGCGACATACACGGGCACAAGATGACGCTGCTCGAAAAGGGCGCGGCGCGGCTGGGCCTTTCCGCGGTGACGCCGTGCCGCAAAGACGCGGGCGTGTTCGACCCGTCGCTGGCGGAGAGCGCCGACCTGGTGATCGCCGATCTGCCCTGCTCCGGCCTGGGCGTCGTGCGCAAGAAGCCGGACATCCGGGACCGGGACGCCGGGGATGTGGCGGGTCTGCCCGCCGTGCAGCGCAGGCTGCTGTTCAACCTCGCGCGCTATGTGCGGCCGGGCGGGCGGCTTTTGTACGTCACCTGCACACTGCGGACGGAGGAAAACGAGGCGGTGGCGGACGACTTTCTGCAAAGCCACCCCGCCTTTGCGCCTAAGCCCTTCACATTGCCGTCGCCCGTCGGCGGCGCGGACGGGCGCGTCACGCTGTGGCCGCACCGTGTGGAGACGGACGGATTTTTCATCGCGCTGTTTGCGCGCACGGGCGGCGGAGGTGAGGCTGTATGACGGAGGGACAGGTGGAGCTCGCCGCCTGCACGCCGGAGGAACTGCGGGCCCTGCTGCCGGAGGCGCCGGCGTACCGCGCGGGGCAGGTATTTCGGTGGCTGCAAAAGGGCGTGCGCGCCTTCGATGAGATGACGGACCTGCCGCTGCCTCTCCGGGAACGGCTGGCGGCGCTCGGGTGCCTGACGGCGCCGCGCGCCGCGCGGCGCCAGACGGCCCGCGACGGCACGGAGAAGATCCTCTGGCGGCTGTCGGACGGGCAGGGCGTCGAGAGCGTGTTCATGCGCTACCGGCACGGCAACACGGTGTGTCTCTCCACGCAGGCGGGCTGCCGTCAGGGCTGCGCCTTCTGCGCCTCCACGGTGGGGGGGCTGATCAGAAACCTGACCGCCGGGGAGATGCTGGCGCAGGTCACGGGCGCCGCCCGCGAGGTCGGCGCGCCCGTCTCCGGCGTGGTGCTCATGGGCATCGGGGAGCCGCTGGACAATCTGGACGAGGTCGAGCGCTTCGTGCGCCTGCTGGCGCACCCGGACGGGCTGCACATGAGTCCGCGCCGCGTGTCGCTGTCGACCTGCGGGCTGATCGACGGCATCGACCGGCTGGCGGCGCTGGCCCTGCCGCTCACGCTGTCCGTCTCCCTGCACGCGGCCGACGACGAGACGCGCACCCGGCTCATGCCGGGCAATCCGGGGGTGTCCGCGCTGCTGGATGCCTGCCGGCGCTACTTCAAAGCCACGGGGCGGCGCGTCTCCTACGAATACATTCTTCTGCGGGATGTGAACGACACGGAGGACCGGGCGCACCTGCTGGGCCGTCTGCTGGCGGGCGCGCCGGCCCACGTGAACCTGATCCCGTACAACCCGACGGGGCGGGGCGGTTTTCAGCCGAGCCGGCCGGATCAGGTCCGCCGTTTCGCCGCCGCCGTGGCCTCGCACGGGCCGAGTGTGACCAGCCGCAGGCGGCTGGGCCAAGAGATTGACGCCGCTTGCGGACAATTGCGTAGACAAACCGGACAAAATGTCGTACAATAAGTCATGCCGCCGCCCGGCGCACCGGGAGAGGCGGTCCCCTCAAGAGAGAGATCGCAGACAGTTCGGGCGGGCGGCTCCGCCGGGAGCGGCCGCCACGGGCCAAGAAGTGGGTGGGACAGATGAACGCATGGGGCATCACCGACCAGGGCAAGGTGCGCACCCAGAACCAGGACGCCTTTTTCCTGCACGTGTCGCATGAATCCACGCAGGCCGTTCTCGCGGTTTGCGACGGCATGGGGGGCGCGCGCGCCGGCAATGTGGCCTCCGAACTCGCGCTCGAGATCTTCGTGGAGGAGGTCCGCCGGGACCTGCGCGCGTCGCCGGACAAACAGGAGATGGAGCGAACGCTGGCACGGGCCGTCGAGGAGGCCAACGCGCGCGTCTTCGCACGCGCGCAGTCCAGCGAGGCGTATGTGGGGATGGGCACGACGCTGGTCGGCGCCATTCTCTCCGGCCGTCAGGCGGCCGTGGTGAACATCGGCGACAGCCGCGCGTACCGCGTCGGCGCGCACGGCGTGAGCCGCGTGACGCGCGACCATTCGCTTGTGGAGGCGCTGATCGACAAGGGGGATCTCACCTTCGAGCAGGCGCGTTCCCATCCGAGCAAAAATCTGATCACCCGTGCGCTTGGCACGGAACCCCGCGTGGACTGCGATCTGTACACCTTGGACCTGGCGCCGGGCGAGTACCTGCTGCTCTGTTCGGACGGGCTCACAAACGTGGTGGAGGACCGGGAGATTCTGGCCGAAGTGCTTCGGGAGGGCGAGCTCTCCCAGCGCTGCCGCCGGTTGATTGAATTGGCAAACGACCGGGGCGGCCCCGACAACATCACGGTCGTGGTTGCGCAGGTATGATTGAGGAGGTTCAGTTCAGTGGAAAAATACATTGGTAAGATGCTGGACAACCGGTATGAAATATTGGAGGTCATCGGGAGCGGCGGCATGGCCGTGGTTTACAAGGCGCGCTGCCACAGACTCAACCGTTTTGTGGCCGTCAAAATCCTGCGGGAGGACTACGCCAGAGACGCCGATTTCCGCCGCCGGTTCCACGCGGAAAGCCAGGCCGTGGCGATGCTGTCGCACCCCAACATCGTTGCGGTGTACGACGTCAGCCGCTCCATCGATACGGAATACATCGTCATGGAGCTGATCGACGGCATCACGCTCAAGCAGTATATGCAGCGCAAGGGCGTGCTGAACTGGCGGGAGGCGCTCCATTTTACCACGCAGATCGTCAAGGCGCTCAGCCACGCCCACGGGCGCGGGATCATCCACCGGGACATCAAGCCCCACAACATCATGATCCTGCGCGACGGCAGCGTCAAGGTGGCCGACTTTGGCATCGCCCGGCTCGTGTCCGTGCAAAATACGCTGACGCAGGAGGCGCTGGGCTCCGTGCACTATATCTCGCCCGAGCAGGCGCGCGGGAGTCACATCGACGCCCGTTCCGACCTCTACTCCGTGGGCGTTGTGATGTACGAGATGCTGACCGGGCGTCTCCCGTACGAGGGCGATTCGCCCGTGTCGGTGGCCATCCAGCACATCAACTCCATGCCGCTCTCGCCCCGCGAGGTCAACGCCGAGGTGCCGGAGGCGCTGGAGGT
>JAITDM010000024.1 GCA_031282535.1 Oscillospiraceae bacterium | reverse complement strand
CGGCTCTCCGAGCCGTCCGCCCTGCCATACTTATTTCTTCAGATTGAACCAGGCGTCGAGCCCGGGGTACTGGGCGCTGTCGCCCAGTTCTTCCTCGATGCGGATGAGCTGGTTGTACTTGGCCACCCGGTCGGTGCGGGACGGCGCGCCGGTCTTGATCTGCCCGGCGTTCAGCGCCACGGCGAGGTCGGCGATCGTGGTGTCCTCCGTCTCGCCGGAGCGGTGGGAGACGACAGCCGTGTACCCCGCGCGGTTCGCCATCTGGATGGCGTCCAGCGTCTCCGTCAGGCTGCCGATCTGGTTGACTTTGATCAGGATGGAGTTGGCCACGCCGAGGTCGATGCCTTTCTTCAGACGATCGACATTTGTCACAAAAAGATCGTCGCCCACGAGCTGGATCGTGTCGCCCAGCGCGTCGGTGAGCATCTTCCAGCCCTCCCAATCGTCCTCGGCCATGCCGTCCTCCAGGGAGATGATGGGATATTTGGCCGCGAAGTTCTTCCACATGCGGACCATCTGCTGGCGGGTCATCGATTTCTTGGCCTTGGGCAGGAAATAGGTGCCGTCCTCGCGGTACCATTCGCTGACGGCGGGATCCATGGCGATCTTGAAGTCGTCGCCGGGCTTGTAACCGGCGGCCTCAATGGCCTCGACAATGGCGTTCAGCGCGTCCTCGTCCCGCTTCAGGTTGGGGGCAAAACCGCCTTCGTCGCCCACGGCGGTGGTGAGACCCTGCGACGCCAGAATCTTCCTCAGGCTGTGGAAAACCTCGGCGCACCAGCGCAGCGCCTCGCTCCAGCTGCCGGCGCCCACCGGCATGATCATGAATTCCTGGATGTCGACGGTGTTGGAAGCGTGCGCGCCGCCGTTTAAGATGTTCATCATGGGGACGGGCAGCGTCTTGGCGTTCACGCCGCCGATGTAGTTGTAGAGGGAGAGACCCAGCGCCTCGCTGGCCGCCTTGGCGCAGGCCAGCGACACGCCCAGGATGGCGTTGGCGCCCAGGCGGGACTTGTTCGGCGTACCGTCCAGCGCGATGAGCGTGCGGTCGATTTCGACCTGCTCCAGCGCGTTGAAGCCGATGATCGCGTCGGCGATCTCCGTATTGATGTTTTCGACCGCCTTGGAGACGCCCTTGCCGAGATAGCGGTCCTTGTCGCCGTCGCGCAGCTCGCACGCCTCAAAGATGCCGGTAGAGGCGCCGGAGGGCACGGCCGCACGTCCCACGCTGGTGCCGCTCTCATCCTCCACAAAAACCTCGACCTCCACCGTGGGGTTGCCGCGGGAGTCCAGAATCTCGCGCCCGATGATGTCAACAATCTCGATGATCTTTTTCATGTGTAACTCCTCCTAACTGTTATCTGTTCACTGTTCACTGTGCTCTGACAATCAGGCTCCGCCCGGTCATCTCCGCCGGCTGCGGCAGCCCCATCAGATCCAGCATCGTGGGCGTCAAATCGCACAGCCGCCCGCCCTCGCGCAGCGCCGTGACCCCGCCGCCGCAGACGATGAGCGGCACCGGGTTCGTCGTGTGCGCGGTGAAAGGGGAGCGGCCGTCCGCCTCCAACATCTGCTCGGCGTTGCCGTGGTCCGCGGTGACCAAGATCACGCCGTCCACGGCCGCCACAGCCTCCGCGACGCGGCCGATGCAGACGTCCACGGCCTCCACGGCCCGCCGGGCGGCGTCAAAGACGCCGGTGTGCCCGACCATGTCGCAGTTGGCGAAGTTTAAGATGACCGCGTTGTATGTCCCGCCGCGGATCCGGGACACCACCTCGTCGGCGACGGGGTAGGCGCTCATCTCGGGCTGCAGGTCGTAGGTGGCCACCTTCGGGGAGGGGACGAGGACACGGTCCTCGCCGGGGTATACGGTCTCCACGCCGCCGTTGAAAAAGAAGGTGACATGGGCGTATTTTTCCGTCTCGGCGATGCGGAGTTGGGTGAGCCCTCTCATGCTGAGGTACTCGCCGAATGTGTTCGCCAGCGCCTCGGGCCCGAAGGCGACGTGCACGTTCGGCATCTTGGCGTCGTACTGGGTCGTGCAGACGTAAAACAGCGGGAAAAAAGACCGCCGGGCAAACCCGGAGAAGTCCGGGTCCACCAGCGTGCGCGTGATCTCTCGCGCGCGGTCTGGGCGGAAGTTTGTGAAGATCACGGCGTCGTTCGGGGCCAGGGCGGCGCCTGGCAGACAGACGACCGGTTCCATGAACTCGTCTGTGACGCCTTTTTCGTAGGAGCGGGCCACCGCGCCGGCGGGGTCTTCGTCCAGGGGCGCCTCGCCGTACACGATGGCGGCGTACGCGCGCTCCACGCGCTCCCAGCGGTTGTCGCGGTCCATCGCGTAGTAGCGGCCCATCACGGTGGCGATGCGCGCGCCGGTCTCCCGGCAGCGCCGCTCCGCCTCCTCGACAAAGCGCAGCCCCGAATCGGGCGCCACGTCGCGCCCGTCCAGGAAGCAATGCAAATAGACCTTCGAGAGGCCGCGCCGGCGCGCCAGCTCCAAAAAGGCCCAGGTGTGCGTGTTGTGGCTGTGCACCCCGCCGTCCGACAGAAGGCCCATGAGGTGCAGCGCCGTGCCGTGCGCCAGACAGTGGTCGACGGCGGCGATGAAGGCCGGGTTTTCAAAGAAACTTCCGTCCTCGATGCTTTTTGAGATGCGGGGCAGGTCCTGGTAGACCACCCGGCCGGCGCCGATGTTTGTGTGGCCCACCTCGGAATTGCCCATCTGCCCGTCCGGCAGACCGACGTTCAGGCCGGAGGCCTGGATCTGTGTGTGCGGGCATGTGGCGAAGAGTTTGTCCAAGTGCGGCGTGTCGGCCGCGGTGATGGCGTTGCCGGCCGAGGCCGGCGCGAGACCAAAGCCGTCCATGATGACCAGTGCGATCGTTTTTTTCAACATTGTTACCTCAAATCTTAGATGAGCGCCCGACCGTCATTGGTTGGCGGCCTGCACAATGGCGGCGAAGTCGGCGGCCTTCAGGGACGCGCCGCCGATCAGCCCGCCGTCCACGTCGAGCTGGGCCAGCAGGTCGTGGGCGTTGGCGGCGTTCATCGAGCCGCCGTATTGGATCGTCACCGACCGGGCGGCCCGCGCACCGTACAACTTGCGGATCGTGGTGCGAATGGACGCGCCCACCTCGCCGGCCTGTTCGGCCGTGGCGGTGCGGCCCGTGCCGATGGCCCAGATGGGCTCGTAGGCGAAGACGATCTGGCGCAATTTCTCTACGGGCACGCCGCTCAGCGCGGCCTTGACCTGCACGGTGATGAGGTCCAGCGTGACGCCCTGGTCGCGCTGTTCGAGGCTCTCGCCCACGCACACGATGGGGCGCAGGCCCGTCTTCAGCGCGAGCTGCACCTTTTGGCTCACGAGGGTGTCTGTCTCGTGGTAATATGCGCGGCGCTCCGAATGGCCGATGATGACGTATTTGACGCCCAGGTCCTTGAGCATGGCGGCGGAGACGTCGCCCGTGTAGGCGCCGGATTCTTTGTGGTGCATGTTTTGGGCGCCGACCGCGATGCGGGAGTCCTTCAGCGCGCGCAGGGTGACGGGGATGTCGACGTAGGGCACGCAGAGTACGACCTCGCACCACTTGGCCTTGGAGATGAGGGGCTTGAGCTCGTCGATCAATTGGCGCGCCTCGGAGGGCGTTTTGTTCATTTTCCAGTTCCCGGCAATGATGGTCTTGCGGTATCTTCTGTTCATGGTCTTCTCCTTTCCGCTATTTTCCCATATTTGCTATTATTTGTCTATTTGTCAAGCAAACAGGCGATGCCCGGCAGCACAAGGCCCTCCAGGAATTCGAGGGAAGCGCCGCCGCCGGTGGAGATGTGCGTCATCCGGTCGGCGTAGCCGAGCTGCACCACCGCCGCGGCGCTGTCGCCGCCGCCGATGATGCTGATGGCGCCGCTGTCGGCGATGGCCTGCGCGATGGCGCGGGTGCCCTCGGCAAAGGTGTCGAACTCAAACACGCCCATCGGGCCGTTCCAGACCACGGTACCGGCGCCGCGGATCGCGTCGCTGTAGGTTCTGATGGTCTCCGGGCCGATGTCGAGGCCCATGTAGCCGGCCGGGATGGACATGGAGTCGTGGACGACGGGGGCGGCGTCGGCGGCGAAGTGGTCGGCGCAGACGTTGTCGGTGGGCAGCAGGAAACGCACGCCTCTGTCGGCCGCCTTTTGGACCATCTCACGGGCGTAGTCCAGCTTGTCCGCCTCGATGCGGGAGTCGCCGACCGACGCGCCCTGCGCTGTCAGGAACGTGTAGGCCATGGCGCCGCCGATGATCAGCGTGTCCACCTTTTCGAGCAGGTTGCTGATGACGCCGATCTTGTCGGAGACCTTGGCGCCGCCCAGCACGGCCACAAAGGGGCGCTTGGGGTCCGAGAGCGCCGCGCCCATCACGCCGATCTCCTTGCCGATCAGGTAGCCGCACACGGCGGGCAAATAGTCGGCCACGCCGGCCGTGGAGGCGTGGGCGCGGTGCGAGGTACCGAAGGCGTCGTTGACATAGATCTCGGCCAGCGAGGCGAGCGCCTTGGCAAAGGCGGCGTCGTTCTTCTCCTCTTCCGCGTGGAAACGCACGTTTTCGAGCAGGCAGACGTCGCCGTTTTGCAGCGCCGCCGCCTTGGCCTGCGCGTCCGGCCCGATGACGTCGCCGGCCATGGCGACGGGTTTTTCGAGCAGTTCACTCAGGCGCGCGGCCACCGGCCGGAGCGAATACTTCGGGTTGACGCTCCCCTTGGGCCGCCCCAGGTGAGAGCAGAGAATGACGCGCGCGCCATGGTCGATCAGGTAGCGGATGGTGGGCAGGGATTCCACAATGCGCTTGTCGTTGGTGATGGCGCCGGTGTCGTCCTGCGGCACATTGAAATCGCATCGGACCAGGACACGCTTCCCGGACACGTCGATGTCTTCAATGGTCTTCTTTTGATAGGTCATAAAACCAGCCTCCCCAAAAAAATCCTCGACTGTCATTATAATGCCATCTGTATGAAAATGCAAGAGAAATCCATAATTTTGCCTCGAAAATATCGCAAATGGGTTCAAATCAATTGACTTTTTTCAGACAAACTGGAGACACGTACAACACAATCGCGGCCGCCGCGCCCTTTGTGGGACAAATGGTACAAAATACAACAAAAGGATCGGAATTTGGTCAATGAGCGGGCCGAGAAGGTGGGGATATCAGGGTGCCCGGCCGGCAAAACCGCGTTGCCGCATGGCCTCGAAGACGACCACAGCCACGCTGTTTGACAGGTTGAGGCTGCGCGCCTCGGCGCGGATGGGGATGCGCAGGCAGCGGTCGGGGTGCGCCGCCAGCAGAGGCCCGGGCAGCCCGGCCGTTTCCCGCCCGAAAAGCAGGCAGGCGTCCGCCCGCAGGTCGGCCCGCGTGTACGGCTGCGCGCCCTTGGTGGAGACAAGCCAAAAGGGTTTGCCGCCCCACGCGGCCCAAAAGGCGTCAAAGCTTTCGTGTACGGTGAGATCCAAAAGCGGCCAGTAGTCCAGCCCGGCGCGTTTTAGGTAGCGGTCCTCCAGCGAGAAACCCAGCGGTTTTACGAGGTGCAGCGCGCAGCCCGTGGCCGCGCAGGTGCGGGCGACATTGCCGGTGTTTTGGGGGATCTCCGGCTCGACCAGTACGACGTGCAGCATGGCGTCTCCTTCCCGGCCCGGCCCGGCGGCCCGGATGATACGATGGAAAAGCGACCCGGCCATCGCCAGGCGCGCCGCGGGCGCCTGAACCATACTATACGCCGCCGACCGGAGAAATTCAATCATATCTGGCAAAAACTTTGTAAAATTTCTAAAAATCCAAGGGGAATGCCGACTATGGGAATTGACAGGAACCCATGGCGCGCAGTATAATTATCCCTGCGCGGACAAGGGCGTCCGCCGGGGGATTCGTCATCTCCCCGGATGTGACGCCCGGTTCTCCAAGACACCGGGAGACGGGCGCACATTAACATAGAGGAGTGACGAAAAATGTCCTATACCAGCGAAGTACTGGCGAAAACCATTGAGAAAAACCCGGGCGAGCAGGAATTCCATCAGGCGATCCGTGAGGTGCTGCCGACATTGCAGCCGGTCTTTGACGCAAACCCGGCCTATCAAAAGAGCGGATTGCTCGAACGGTTGGTGGAGCCCGAGCGGCAGATCATCTTCCGCGTGCCCTGGGTGGACGACAAAGGGCAGGTACAGGTAAACCGCGGTTTCCGTGTGCAGTTCAACAGCGCGCTGGGCCCCTATAAGGGCGGGCTGCGCTTCCACCCGTCCGTCAAATTGGGCACGATCAAATTCCTCGGGTTTGAGCAGATCTTTAAAAACTCCCTGACCGGCCAGCCCATTGGCGGCGGCAAGGGCGGCTCCGATTTTGACCCCAAAGGGAAGTCGGACCGGGAAGTCATGGCCTTCTGTCAGAGCTTTATGACGGAGCTTTTCCGCCACATCGGTGCCGACACCGACGTGCCGGCCGGCGACATCGGCGTGGGCGGCCGCGAGATCGGATTTTTGTATGGGCAGTATAAACGCCTCACCGGGCTGTTTGAAGGCGTGCTGACCGGCAAGGACCTCACCTACGGCGGGTCTTTGACGCGCACCGAGGCCACGGGGTACGGGCTTGTCTATCTGGTGAGCAACATGCTTGAGGCCAAGGGGCAGGATCTAAACGGCAAGAGGGTCGTCATCTCCGGGTCGGGCAACGTGGCCATTTACGCGGCGGAGAAGGCCGCCAAGTTGGGCGCCAAGGTCCTCACAATGAGCGACTCAAACGGTTGGATTTTTGATGGGGACGGGATCGACCTGGCCGCCGTCAAGGAGATCAAAGAAGTGCGGCGCGGCCGGATCCGCGAGTACCTGGATGTCCGCCCGAAGGCGGAATATCATGAGGACGGTCTCGTGTGGTCGGTGCCGTGCGACGTGGCCCTGCCGTGCGCGACACAGAACGAGCTGCGCGCCGACGGCGCGCGCCTGCTGGTACAAAACAAATGCATCGCCGTGGGCGAAGGCGCCAACATGCCCACCGACATCGAGGGCACCGAGGTCCTGCAGCAAAACGGCGTTCTCTTTGCGCCGGGCAAGGCGGCCAACGCCGGCGGCGTGGCGGTCTCGGCGCTCGAGATGTCGCAAAACGGCATGCGTCTCTCCTGGACATTTGACGAGGTGGACGAGAAGCTGAAGGGCATCATGAAGAACATCTACACCCAGTCCTCCGCGGCGGCGGAGCGCTATGGCGCGAAGGACAATCTGGTGCTCGGCGCGAACGTCGCCGGCTTCCTCAAAGTGGCCGCCGCGATGACGCTGCAGGGCATCGTATAAACAAAAAAACAGGTCCCCGGGGAGAGAAAAGAGACGTGCGCGCCTTCGGACAAAAGAGGGCGCGCACGTTTTTACATGTCACGGGTCGGGTGCGCCCGTCTGCCTCGCGCGGATATTGGGCTTATCTTTTGGCCGTGCCGGCGGTGGGGGCGGGTGGTATTTTCAGGGCGCCAAACGGCGGCGCGGCATTTTTTATGAGGATATGGAGAAATTTTTTCATTTATACTATTGACTTCTTCGATGATCTATACTACCATAAGAAATATAAGTAAGTTCGAAAGGTGGTGAGTGATTTGGCACGCTGGTCCGTTGATGAGCAAATTGAAAAGGTCGAGGAAAAGATCAAAGAGTTGCAGGCCAAGAGAAAAGATCTGCTGGCCCGTCGGGAAGAGATCAATAAAGACAAGGAAAAAAAGCAACTCAGTGAGCTGTATGCGGCTCTCAAAGCAAAGGGGATCGAGCCGAGTCAGTACGCGGACGTTATCGCGCAGCTCTAAGGTCGATGTGCCCCTGGTGGGCGAAACCGCAAAAGTCTCCGGATCGAATCTCCCGGAGGCTTTTGCGGTTTCATTTTGTTCGGCCCCGCGGGGCCTCAGCATATGGTTTCTTTCTGCTCAAAAAACTTGCGGTAGTAATACAGCGCCAGTGCGTCGGTGAGAGAGCGCGTGTCACTCCGCGCAAAAACAGCGGAATGGACCACGCTCTCTTTGGTCAGGGTCAGGGCCTTTTCCACACCGCTCGTCGGGTACAGCTCACAGAAGCGGACGGCGAAGAGGTGATGGATCTCTATAAGGGCCCGGCCAAAGCCGGCGTGCCCCCCGCTCTGTTCCGCCGTCACACCGAGGCGCAGCGCGGCCTTTTGGGCCAGCATCGTCAGCACGTCGTCCCACGCGCCGCGCAGCGCGTCCAGGTGGGTGTGCAGCGGCGCGGAGTCCGCCTCCGGGCGGAAGGAGGCGCAGATATCGCGCAGCAGGGACACATAGGCCCGCGCCGTCTCCTCGATGGAGGGGCCCGGGCAGTGCCGTCCGCCTTTTTGCAATTGTCTGGCTTCCTGCGTTAGCCTGAGCGCGTACTCGGCGCGCAGCCGGGCTGCGTCTGTGGCGTTGGCGTGGTCCTGTGAGACCGGCAATCTGACGCCCTGGTGGACGGGGGTGTGACGGCCGCCGCCGCCGGAGGCGGTGTGAGCGCGGGGTACGGGCTCGACCCGCGGCCGTTCCTGCGCGGGGCGGCCCAAGGCCGGCGGCAGAACTTGCGGCGTATACATCGCGGCGGAGCCTCCTCTCGAACACACGCGGGTACCCATGATTCGGCAGACGCACGTCTGACACCTGAATCATCCATCGTTCCGCGGGCGTTCCCCAACGACCCCTCGACATGGACTCCCCGGTTGTTGGAGGCGCCCAATCAATATCATAGTTATAATATCGTCTTTCGCCCTCCAGACCTTTAGCGCATAGTGACAAAAAATAATTACCATTTTTTGAGAATTTGTATTTTATAGATCTTGTGGGCCGACAGACACAACATCTTGCGCCGCCCCACTTCAAACGCGGCTGCCCGCATCACCCCAAAATTCTCAATTCTCCATTCTCAATTGTTTCGTCACGTACTGGTCGCAGAGGGCGGCGAACTCCTCGCTGTCGAGGCTCTCTTTTTCGAGAAGGACGGCGGTGATGGCGTCCAGGCCGTCGCGGTGGGCATGGAGGATCTCTCTGGCCTGCTCGTGGCATGTGCGGATCAGACGGCCCACCTCCTCGTCCACACGGGCCGCGGTGGTCTCCGAGTGGTTGCGCAGGGGCGTGCCGCCGAGGTAGGGGTTCGTGACGGTTTCGAGGGCCACCATGTCGAAGGTGTCGCTCATGCCGTACTGGGTGACCATGGCCCGCGCGAGCTGTGTGGCCCGCTCGATGTCGTTGGCGGCGCCGGTGGTGATCGACTGGAAGACGATCTCCTCCGCCGAGCGTCCGGCGAGCAGCGTGGTGATCTGGGCCAGCGCCTCCTCTTTGGAGTGGAGGGATTTGTCCTCCTCCGGCACCTGCATGGTGTAGCCGAGGGAGCCCATGGTGCGCGGGACGATGGTCACCTTGTGGACCTTTTCGGCGTGGGGCAGGCAGGCGGACACCAGCGCGTGGCCGGTCTCGTGGTAGGCGACGATGCGCTTTTCGTGCGGGGAGAGGACTTTGCCTTTTTTCTCCTGGCCGGCCAGCGTGGTCTCGACGGCCTCCGCCAGATCGGGCTGCTCCACCACGCGGCGTCCGGCCCGCACGGCGAGCAGAGCGGCCTCGTTGATGATGTTGGCGAGGTCGGCGCCCACGGCGCCCGGCGTGGCGCGGGCGATGGCGAAGAGGTCCACATGGGCGCTCATACGCACGTCGCGGGCGTGTACTTTGAGGACAGCCTCCCGTCCGGCGAGGTCGGGCCGCTCCACGGGGATCCGGCGGTCAAACCGGCCGGGCCGGAGCAGGGCCTTGTCCAGCACATCCGGGCGGTTGGTGGCGGCCAGAATGACGACGCCCTTGGAGGGGTCGAAGCCGTCCATCTCGGAGAGGAGCTGGTTTAGCGTCTGTTCGCGCTCGTCGTTGCCGCCGACGCCGTAGGCGCCCTCGCGGGACTTGCCGATGGCGTCGATCTCGTCGATGAAGACGATGCACGGGGCCTTCTCCTCGGCCTGTTTGAAGAGGTCACGCACGCGCGAGGCGCCCATGCCGACGAAGAGCTCGACAAAGTCCGAGCCGGAGAGCGAGAAGAAGGGCACCTTGGCCTCACCCGCCACGGCGCGGGCGAGCAGCGTCTTGCCGGTGCCCGGGGGCCCCACCAGCAGCGCGCCTTTGGGCAGCTTGGCGCCGATCTCGAGATATTTGTCCGGGTGATTTAAAAAGTCGACGATCTCGGTGAGGGACTCCTTGGCCTCGTCCTGCCCGGCAACGTCTTGGAAAGTTTTTCCAGTTGTGGTTTCTGCGTAGATTTTGGAGGTATTTTTGCCGAAGCTCATGACGCCGCTGCCCATGCGTTTGGCCATGGAACGGTTGAGCAGGTACCCGAAGAGGAAGAGGACGCCAAAGGGCAAAATCCAGCCGAGGAGGAAGCTCATGAGGGGGGAATTTTCTTTGGGAATGGCGCTGGAGACGTCCACGCCGGCCTCTTCGAGCCGGGGCAGGAGATTTGGATCCTCAAGCCGGCCGGTGGTGAGGAACACGCCGTCCGGGTCGTCTTTCTGGCTGATGACGAGGCGGGTGGTCTCGAAGTTCACTTTGGAGATTTTGCCCTGTTCGAGGAGGGACAGAAACTCGGTGTATGTGATCTCTCTGACGGTGCGCTGCGCCATCATGGGCACGATGATCCCGTTGAACATAAAGAGGAGAACGATGGAAATGAGAATCGAAAAAAGCAAAGGCCGACGCATGTTGTTTGGTGCGCCGGAGTCGTTTGTGTTCATGCGCGGGTTCCTCCCTATCGATAGCGGGCGCATGCCCGCCTGTGGTATTGCGATATGACACTCTTATCATATCACATTTGCCGTCCTCTGGCCCTTTTTTCCCCTCGGATTTACAAAACGTTTACTTTTTAGGCGTATGAGGGGTCGTTCCGGGGCGATTTTGGACCGCAAAGGCATGTGCAGCGGGGGAGAGAGCCGCCCGTCACGGCCGGGCAGGCCGGCAGGCGCCATCGGCCGCCGCCGGGCGGATACATGCCTGCCTGCGCCATCTTTTTGCACGATTTCTTCACAAAACAGCGCCATCTGCACCCAGGTTTGCAAAAACATTACTTTTTTGCGCATGTCAAGTCCGTTGACAGTTGTGGTATAATAAAAAGGCAAGAGAGGTGATCTCATGAAAAAGCAGACGAAACGTGCGCTGCGTTACGGGCGGTATTCGGCCTACCGTGTGATCATGGCGCTCCTGAAAGTCTTTTTGACGGTCTTTCTGGTCGTCCTGACCACCACCGCCATGCTGGGTGTGATCGGCGTCATCTATGTAAACCACAACCTGCGGGCGGATCTGGACGTGGACCTGAGCGACGTCGCGCTGGACCAGACGAGTTTTATCTACTACATCGACAAGACCACGC
>JAITDM010000023.1 GCA_031282535.1 Oscillospiraceae bacterium | reverse complement strand
CCCAAACGCGGGCGCCGCCGCGGCCTCACAGCCGGGCCAGCGCGTCCGCGATGCCGTCGCCCTGTTTGATCTCGCAGAGCGAAAACGGCAGCGGTCCCTCCCAGGACGGCGGCTGCGCCCCCTCGGGGGGCGTGTAGACAACGCCGGGCCGCACACCCGCCTGCCCCGTCAGCCGGGCCAGGGCGTCCGGCAGCCCTTCGGGCAGCGCCGCCGTGAAGACCACCACGTCGGCAAACGGACGGTCGGCCGCCAGCTCGCGCAGCACGTCCGTCAGGGAATCCTCCGCGTCAAAGGACAGCGCGGCCAGATGCCGAAACAGGTGGTCAAAGGAAAGCTTGTCCGACTGCTCAAACCGGCAGACGCGCCCCTCCGCCCGGTGGACGAGGTGGGCGCGCACATTGTGCTGCAGACAAAAGGAGAGCACGGACACCGCGCACTCCACCATCCGGTCGGCCACCTCCAGCGGCGAGCCGGTCTCCCCGCACGGCGGCGGCGCCGTGTCCAGCACCAACAGGAGCGCCGGACTGTTCTCATCCTCGTAGAGCCGGGAGATCATCTCCCCCTTCTGCGCCGAGAGCTTCCAGTGGATCCGGTGCATCGGGTCGCCGTATTGATAGGCCCTTGTGTCGCTGACCGTGGACACATCGTCGCCGGTCCGGTTCGTGTGCCGCGGCCGCGCCTGAACCGTGAGGGCGGCGAGGCGCCGGCACTGCGGCAGCGGATGCACCCGCGGGCAGACCGTGAGCGCCACGGGCGGCGGCGGGGACAGCCGGAGGGCAAACAGCCCCAGCATGTCCAACACGCGCACGGCGGGCGCCGCAATCTCATACAGCCCCCGGTACAAAAACCCCGTATTCGCCGACAGATTCAGCGGCCGGCCGGGGGCCAAGCGGCCGGTGACACGACCCGTCTCCGTCCCCGCCCCGGAGAGCGTCGGCGGCCGGCCGGCCAACACAACAAAGAGGGCGGCCGGCAGGCGGCTTTTGTTCACGAGCCGCATCTTATACCGGGTCTCCGTCCCCTTGGGAATCACCGTCTGCGCAAGCCCGTGAGAAACGACAAAGCGCCGCCGGACGAGCAGCAGGTGCAGCAGAGAGAGCAGCGGCAGCGCGAGGCACAGGGAAAACAGCGTATGCATCACCCGCCCGCCGGCAAAGACCGCGCAGAGAAACGCGGCGGCGAGCAGGATCAGATAGGACACGCGCCGCGTGAGCGGCCTGTGTTTCCGTTTACGCGCCATGGGCCCGCACCACCGGCACAGGGATCTGGCGCAGAGACTCCGCGACCAGCGCCTCCTGCGTCTGTCCGCGCAGGCGCGCCTCCTGACGTAAAATCAGCCGGTGCGCCAGTGTCGGCGCCGACATGATCTTGACGTCGTCCGGCAACACAAACCCGCGCCCCTGGTAAAAAGCGCTGGCCTGTGAAGCCCGAAACAGCGCCAGACTGCCGCGCGGGCTGGCGCCCAGTTCGATATCCGGATGTTCACGCGTGCGGCGCGTGAGCGCGACGATATAGCGGTACACGCTGTCCTCCACATACACCCGCCGCACCATCTCCTGCAGGGCCACGATGGCCTTCCCGTCCGTCACGGACGACAGACCAAGCAACGGATTTTGCGCGCCGAACCGTTTGAGGATGGCCACCTCTTCGTCGGCCTCCGGGTATCCCAGCGAGATGCGCATGAAAAAGCGGTCGATCTGCGCCTCCGGCAGCGGATATGTCCCCACATACTCGGCGGAATTTTGGGTGGCCATGACCATGAAGGGCGGCCCCACCGGGTAGGTGACGCCGTCCACGGTCACCTGGCACTCCTCCATGACCTCCAGCAAGCTGGCCTGCGTCTTGGGCGAGGTGCGGTTGATCTCATCGGCCAATACAAAACAGCTCATAACCAGGCCGGGTTTGAATTCAAACTGTCCGCTTTTCTGGTTGAACATCGAAAATCCCGTGATATCCGACGGGAGGATGTCGGGGGTGAACTGGATGCGGCGGAAGGAGCAATCGACGGACCGCGCCATGGCGGACACCAACGTCGTCTTCCCGACGCCGGGCCTGTCCTCAATGAGCACATGCCCTTCACACAACAAGCTGATCAGCATGAGCTCTGCCGCTGTCCTCTTGCCCACGATGACCCGGGAAATGTTTTCGACGACAGCGTGCATCACACTCTGGGGCGTTGGCATGGATGGGTTCCTCCTAAACAGTTCCTAAGGCGCCCGCGGCGCGTGTATCACCCGCGGCGGGCGACGGGAACTTCGGCCTCCGGTTCTACAAAGAAGGATTCAAAATCTTCAAAGCTCTCAAAGCCGTCGAAGGGGAAGGATTCTTCAAAGGGAAAGTCCTCGTCGAAGGAGAAATCCCCATCAAACGGGAAATTGGACTCCAAGAATATCACATCCGCAATCAGCCATCTCCCGTCGATCTTCTCAAAATCCATCTCATAAAGAGCCGAGAACTCCCCCAAAAACTTCACGTTTATGCTCACCGCCCCGACCGCCGAGGTCTCGTCGCCGGCGATGTTCAGATCGTCCAATGTGACCGTCGCGCTGCTCCAGGCTTCGACGGTATCGATCAGATAGCCCACATCGGCACCCGGCCATGCGAGCAGATCGGGGGTGAAATAGGTCTCCGCCGTCTCATAGTCGCCTGTTTTGACCGCGGCGGTGAAGTCCTCAAAGAGCACATTGATCTCTTTCTCGGGGCCGGAGTTTAAAAACCCGCCCCGGTAGAAGAACCCGAAATAGGCGCCGGCCCCGAGCAGCGCCGCGCCCAGTAGGCAAAAGAGGACGATGCGCAGCGCTTTGGACTTCTTGGCCGGCTGTGCGTCCGGCAACCCGTAGGGCTGCGCCTGCCAGGCGGGCCGTCCCGGCGAGGCCCATGAGGGAGGCGGCGGCACGGCGCGCTGCCCCGACGGCCGCCCCGGCACCGGCGGCACGCGCGGCGGCCCATAATAGGGCGGCTGTCCGCCATAGGGGCCATAGGGGCGGCCCCCACCGGGGGGCTGTCCGTAGGGCGGCTGGTTGGGAGGCGGCGACCCGTAAGGCGGCCCATAGGGCCCATAGGGGCCGTACGCACCATAGGGGGGGTACCCTCCGCCCTGATGCCACGACGGCGGGGCCGGCGGCGGGACCCATCCGGGCGGTGGCGGCGGTGCCGCCGCCCAAGCCGCGGCGCCCGGCAGCGACCACCCCGAAGCCGGCGGCGGCGTCCACGCAGGCGGTTCGTTTGCTGCGGGTGTATCCGCCGCGGGCGCGGCCGGCGGCGGCGTCCACGCGGCCGGTTCGCTTGCTTCGGGCGTGTCCGCCGCAGGCGCGGCCGGCGGCGGCGTCCATGCAGGCGGTTCGCTCACTTCGGGTGTGTCCGCTGCGGCCGCGGGCGCGGCTGGTGTCCACGCGACCGGTTCACTCACTTCGGGCGTGTCCGCTACGGACGCGGGCGCGGCCGGTGTCCATGACGCCATAATGATATCAGACGGTGCGGCCGCCCAGGCGGCCGACTCACCTTTTGAGGGCTCCTCTTCCACAGGCGGCGGTTCTGATGTCCAGGCAGCCGGTTCGCCCGCCTTCGGCGCTTCCGCCACAGGCGGCGGCTCAGGCGTCCAGACTGACGGTTCCTCCGCCTTCGGCGTTTCCACCACGGGCGGCGGCTCCGATGTCCAGGCAGCCGGCGCCCATGCAGCCGGTTCGTCCGCCTTCGGCGCTTCTGTCACAGACGGCGGCTCAGGTGTCCAGGCTGGCGGCGGCGGCGTCCAGACTGACGGTTCCTCCGCCTTCGGCGTTTCCACCACAGGCGGCGGCTCAGGTGTCCAAGCTGGTTGCACCGGTGTCCAAGCTGGCGGTTCCTCCGCTTTCGGCGCCTCCGCTACAGGCGGCGGCTCCGATGTCCAGGCAGCCGGCGCTGGCGTCCAAACCGGCGGCTCGTCCGCCTTTGGCGCTTCCGTCACGGGCGGCGGCTCCGATGTCCAGGCTGGCGCCTCCGGCGTCCAGGCAGCCGGCTCCTCCGCCTTTGGCGCTTCTGTCACAGGCGGCGGCTCCGATGTCCAAGCTGGCGGCGCTGGCGTCCAAACTGGCGGCTCGGCCGCCTTTGGCGCTTCCGTCACGGGCGGCGGCTCCGATGTCCAGGCTGGTTGCGCCGGTGTCCAAGCTGGCGGCTCAGCCGCCTTCGGAGCTTCCGCCACGGGCGGCGGCTCCGATGTCCAAACTGGCGGCTCGGCCGCTTTCGGCGCTTCTGTCACGGGCGGCGGCTCCGGGGTCCAGGCTGGCGGCGGCCCCCAAACTGGCGGCTCCTCCGCCTTCGGCGCTTCCGCTACGGGCGGCGGCTCCGGGGTCCAGGCTGGCGGCGGCCCCCAAGCAGCCGGCTCGGCCGCTTTTGGCGCCTCCGTCACAGACGGCGGTTCCGGGGTCCAGGCTGGCGCCTCCGGCGCCCCGGCAGTTGGACCCGGCTCAGACGCCGGCGGCGTCTGAGGAGCGCCGCATTGGATACAAAATCTCTGACCCTCCCACAGAGGTTCTCCGCATACCGCACACTGCATAACCCATCTTCCTCCCAGTCCTACGTCCACAATCTGGATGCGGACAATCATCCCGCCGCCGGCATGTCTTTCTTTTCTTTCTGCCGCCGATCAGAACCCTTTATAACACCTTATCACATTTATCTTTTCGTTGAAAGAGTTTTGCCCAAATTCCGTAAAAAACTTTCATGGAGTTCTCCCCGGCCGCGCCATCCAGGGCAGGCGCGGCAGCGTCCCCCGCAGAGGATGACACGCCGGTTCACAAAACACGGGCCGCGCGATCCCCAGATCCTCATAGGGCACCCGAACGCTGCAAACCCCCGCGCACCGGGGCGCCAGCAAACCAGGATTCCAAAAAATAGCAATTCCATCCGGTGTCAGATAGAACCGTTCCGCCCTGAAGAAACGGCGCGCCCGCGCGGAAACGTCGCCGTAGAGCGGCGCGCCCGCCCGGCGCTGGGCGGCCAGCAGCGTCTCCGCCGCCGCGAGCAGGCCGGCATACGCACGGCGCCGCCGGCCCAACAGGCCGGGCAGCGTCACCGGGCAGCCCGCCCAGAGATTCCATGTCTCCGCGGCGCGCCACACGGCGCCCGCACCGGCGTCCGCCTCCTCCGTGTAGTCCCGGTACAGGGACAGCACGCCGTCCGACAAGAGCGTGACCGTGTAGGACAGCTCCACCACGGCGGGCGTAAAAGGCGACCCTTGCCCGGCCGCCGCACGGTACAGGCGCACCGCGCGCCGGCGCAGGGCTCCGCGGGCGTCCCGCTCCAGGCGGCCGACCAACCGGCGGTAACACCGGTCGACGCGGCGGCCCCCGCGCG
Organism: Oscillospiraceae bacterium; assembly: GCA_031282535.1. Lineage (GTDB taxonomy): Bacteria > Bacillota > Clostridia > Oscillospirales > UBA929 > JAIRTA01. The sequence goes on along the minus strand of JAITDM010000023.1, from coordinate 890 downwards.
GCCACGCGCGCGCCGCCCCCTGCGGCACAGAGAGCTCATAGCGAAGGACTGGTGGCTTCGCCAGTGCTAAGTTTGGAGTGCTGCGTGCTGCGTGTTTGGTACCGGGGGCTGGTGGCTTCGCCAGTGCTGCGTGTTTGGTATCGGGCGCTGAGTGCGCGCCGCGGCGCGTGTGTGCCGACAGCTTTGCCTCCGGCCGGGTCTCCTGTATGTCCTGTGTCACATCGATCCCCTCCCCTTGCAGTATTCTCTTGCGGTATTCTATGGTTTGGGTGTGTTTTTTGTGAAAATGCATTTACTTTGACACGGTAATGCGATAAGATAGCAGTGGGTGAAACCGCCGGCCAGGCGACGGGCGGCCGGCGGCGGACAAGGTATAGGGATGACAGGTGATACAGATGTCTGCTAAATTGGAAAACCCGAAGCTGGATCGGCTTTTTGAAGCGATTCTTTCTCTGAAAAACCGAGAGGAATGCTACGCCTTCTTTGAGGACCTCTGCACGGTGGCGGAGCTGGAGGCCCTGCAGCAGCGCTTTCAGGTCGCCGGGCTGCTGCATGCCGGCCGCCTGTACGCGGCCATCGCGGCGGAGACCGGCGCCTCCAGCGCCACCATCAGCCGCGTCAACCGCTCCCTGCTGTATGGCTCGGACGGTTACAAAACGATATTGGAGCGGCTGGATTCTTGAGCGCCTATACGGGGCTTGCCGCCCACTATGACCGGTTGATGGACCATGTCGACTATGCGGCGTGGGCCGATTTTGCCGAGCGGCAGTTTGCGCGGGCCAAAACGCCCGTGCGCCTTGTGCTGGATCTGGCCTGCGGCACGGGGCGGCTGACCCGTCTGCTGGCCGGGCGCGGGTACGACATGATCGGCGTCGACAGTTCGGAGGACA
>JAITDM010000294.1 GCA_031282535.1 Oscillospiraceae bacterium | reverse complement strand
ACAGAGGCAGAGGGAGAGACAGATGATTCGGTTTGTGTGTTTCATGAGGGTTCCTCTTTCGATTCTGCGGTTTATCTTCAGCGTCGTAGGGGACGCCGCCTTCGGCGTCCCGCCGTTGCCTTCGGCACCTTGTGTTGCCTTTCGGCGTCCCGCGTTTTATGGCGCACGGCGCTGCGGGGGGCTGCGCGGCGCCTCCCCTCGCAGGGGGAGGCGGGGAGATCGCGTTTCCATGCCTCCCCTATGAGGGGAGGTGCCCTCCGCAGAGGGCGGAGGGGTTCCTCTTTATATCAGTGATGTGACCAGGTCGACGACTTTTGAAAAGAGGGGCAGGGTCAGGTATAGGGCTATGATGACGCCGGCGGTCTCTGTGGCGGAGGCGACGGCGCTCTGTCCGGCGTCCCGGCAGACGTCGGCGGCCAGTTTGGCGACGAGGGCGATGCCCACCGTCTTGATCACCGGCAGAAACAACTCCGACGAGAGTTCCGCCATGTCCGCCATCCGGCGCAGAAACGCCATGACGTCCGTGAGCGCCGCAGACGCCAGCGTCAGGACGACGGCGCTCACGGTCAGCGTCAGCGTGAGCGCCAGTTCCGGGACGCTCTTGCGAACTGTCAGCGCGGCCAGCGCGCCCAGCACCGCAATGACGGCGATCTTCCACAGTCCTGTCACCGCGTTAAAACCCGAAGAGCGACTTCACGAGTGTGAACAGGTTGTTGATCTCCCGCAGCAGGAGCATGAGGACGACGATGAGGCCCGCCAGCGTGGTCATCATCGCCTGCTCGGCGCGGTCCGACTTGATCAGCAGCTGGTTCAGCACCGCGACGATGATCCCGATGGCCGCAATTTTGAAGATCAGATCCACCTGCATGGCCGCTTCTCCTTTCGGGTCCGGTTCACAGCAAGATGATGACGACGGCGAGGCCCGAGGCGAGGCCCAGGGCGCCGTAGACGCGGCTCTGGCGGGTCCGTTTTTCCTCCGCGCCGTGCCGAAGCGCCTCCATGCGTTCCCGGGCGTAGGAGACGGCCCGGCTCTGCGCCTCCGCGTCGTAGCGTCCGAGCAGGCCGCCCAGCGCGGCCATGAGTTCCCGTTCCGGCGGCAGCCAGGCGCCCTCCGTCTCCGCGAGAGCTTTGTTCCACAGCGCCTGGAAGCTGTGTTCTCCGAGCTGGGTCATGAGGCGTGCGCAGCGGGCGAAGAAGGGGTGCGCGGGCGCGGGCGCCCTGTCGGCCAGCACTTCCATCAGCGCGGGCAGCGGCGTCAGATTAAATTGCAATTCCGCGCGCATGAGTTCCAGCGCGTCCGCCAGGGCGGCGAGCAGGCGCACGCGGGCGCCGAGGTTCTGCACGGCGGCGAGGGAGACGGCCGACGCGCCGCCGGCCACGAGGATGGCGCCGATCCAGCGCATCACGGCATCCTCCTTTCTTTGTCGGTGGGCGGCGACGGCGGTGGCTCCGGCGCGTCTGGGAAGGGGTGGATTTCCCAGCGGCGGCGTCCGCCGGCTCGGTGGATGACGACCACCCTTTGGAACAGGCCGGCCAGCGCGCGGCGGCTCCTGCGCGCCGCGAGATCTTGCAGGCCGTCGGCGTGGAGGGTGGCGAACAGCGTCACTCCGCAGCCCTGGGCGGCTGTCATGGCGTCCATGTCTTCGGGCGAGGTGATTTCGTCCACCATCAGCACCTGCGGGGCCATTGCGCGCAGCAGCCACATGATACCCCAGGCTTTGGGGCAGCCGTCGAGCACGTCCGTATGTGCGCCCACGTCGAGCTGCGGCTGGCCTCTATGGCAGGCGGCCACTTCGCCGCGCTCGTCCACGAGCGCGACCCGGCGCGGCGCGCCGTGCGCGCCTCCGTTGGCGATTTGCCGGGTGAGGTCGCGTAGCAGGGTTGTTTTGCCGAACCCTGGCGGCGAGAGGATCAGCGTATGGAAGAATTGGTTTCCGCGCAGGAGCTGCAGGGGCAATCCGTCGGCGGCGCCGGGCACGGCCCGCGCGACGCGCAGGCAGACGGAGGAGACGCAGCGCAGTCCCAGCGCGCCGTTTTCCCGCTGGACGACGGCGCCGCACACGCCCAGGCGGTGTCCGCCCGGCGCGGTCACGAAGCCTGTTTTGAGGGATGAGAGCGCCGTATGGGCGGAGCCTTGCGTCACGGTTTCGAGTGTTGTTTCGATATCGCGCGGTTTGACGAGGTAGAAGCCGCCTGGCGGCAGGGGGCATTCGCCGTCCGGCAGTGTGACGGTAAGCGGCTGTCCGGCCCGCAAGCGGATTTCCTCAACCTGGGGCCACGCATCTTTGGGGAGTGTATGCAGCAGTCCCCTCAGCGGCGGCGGCAGCAGTCCGACGGCGGATTCATAGGATGTCGTGGTCTTCCCCTCCCTCTTATCCGGGCCTTGTCCCGGTCCTGGAACATCCTATGACGGGTTGTCCGCGGATAGTACCGGGATTTTTGCGTACGAAAAGGGCCGTCCGCTACAAAGCGGACGGCCCCGGTTGGTGTTTTGTGGTTTTGTTGGGGGTGTTGGGATTAGCCGGCGACCACGAGGTCGATCAAAATGAACTTATCCGGGTTGGCCTTCGAGTAGATCTTAAACTTAGCCGTCCCGGGCCACT
>JAITDM010000278.1 GCA_031282535.1 Oscillospiraceae bacterium | reverse complement strand
GATCGGCTGCGACATCATCCCGCGCGTGGAGCTCAGCGGCATCACCGTCAGCTCCACCTATATTCGCAAACTCGTGGCCCAGGGGGACATAGAACGCGCCCGGCTCTTCCTCGGACACCCCCACTCGCTCTCCGGTTTTGTGGGGCACGGCCGCAAGCTGGCCTCGAGCTGGAACATTCCGACGATCAACTTCCCCCTGCCCGCCGGCATCCAGAGCCCGGCCAAGGGCGTCTACGCCAGCACGGCCTCCTGGGGGGACAACCGCCTCTACCCCGCCGTCACAAACATCGGGACCCGGCCGACCGTGAGCTGCGGCGCGGAGATCGTGGTGGAGACGCATATCCTGGGTTTCTCGGGGGATCTCTACGGCCACCGGATCCGGCTGGAGCTCCACAAGTTCCTGCGTCCGGAGGCGCGGTTCCACACCCTCGAAGCGCTGACGCGGCAGATCGAGCAGGACATCCGGGAGGCGCGGGAATTTCATCAGATCGCGGACGAGGGCTGACGCGGGCTGCGCCTGTAACCCACAACCCAAATTCTTGTTTTTCGTTGCCGCTTCGCGGCCACAAGGTGCGAAACGCGGTCCGGTTTTTCGCAATGGGAGGTTTTCGTTGGACGGATTGACATTTAAGCAGAAGCTGGGGCAGTTTGTCTCATATTACCGGCCGCACCGGAAGCTGTTCGCGCTCGACATGATCTGCGCGTTCATGATCGCCCTGGTCGACCTGGCGTTTCCGCTGATCTCGCGCTATGCCATGACGTCGATGCTGCCGGGCCGGCTGTTTGGCCCTTTCTTTGCGCTCATGGGCGCGCTCGTGCTCGTCTATGTGCTGCGCTCGGTCTTCTCTTACATCGTGACGTATTGGGGGCACAGCCTCGGCGTGCTGATGGAGGCCGACATGCGGCGGGATCTGTTCATGCACATGCAGACGCTTTCGTTTAAATTTTACGACGCGAACCGCACGGGGCTGCTCATGTCCCGCGTCACGACGGATCTCTTCGACATCACGGAACTGGCCCACCACGGGCCGGAGGATGTGTTCATCTCGCTCGTCACCATCCTGGGCGCGTTCGGCATCATGCTGGGCATCAACTGGAAGCTCGCGCTGGTGCTCATCCTGCTGGTGCCGGTGGGGCTGGCCTTCACCTACCTCCAGCGCCGGCGGATGATGTCCGCCTCCCGCCGCGTCAAGGAGCGTGTGGCCGGCATCAACGCGGGCATCGAGTCCAGCATCTCCGGGGCGCGGGTGGCCAAGGCCTTCACGAACGAGCGCTTTGAGGTGCAGAAATTCAACGAGAGCAACGAGGGCTTCAAACGCGCCAAAGGCGGTTTTTATTCGGCGATGGCCATCTTCCACAGTGGCATGGAATTTTTTACAAATTTGTTCAACGTGGCTGTCATCGCGATGGGCGGCTATTTCATCATGCGCGAGGAACTGGACTACGTGGGGCTCATGACCTTTGCGCTCTACGTATCGGCGTTTTTGCAGCCCATCCGGCGGCTGTCGCAGTTTGTGGAGCAGTTCACAAACGGCATGGCCGGGTTTGCCCGCTTCAGCGAGCTGATGCACGAAAAGCCGGAGATCGTGGACCGCCCGGGGGCGGTCACGCTCCGGCAGGTGAAGGGGGACATCGTGTTTCGGAACGTCTCCTTCTCTTACGACGACAAGACAAAGGTGTTAAAGGACCTGGACCTCACGATCGCGGCGGGCCGGACGCTGGCGCTGGTCGGTCCGTCGGGCGGCGGGAAGACGACGCTGTGCCACTTGATCCCGCGTTTTTACGAGGTGTCGGAGGGGCAGATCACGCTGGACGGGGTCGACATCCGGGACATCACGCTGGAGAGTTTGCGCGCGCACATCGGCATTGTGTCGCAGGACGTCTTTCTCTTTGCCGGCACGATCATGGAGAACATCCGCTACGGGCGGATGGACGCGACGGACGACGAGATCGTGGAGGCCGCGCTGCGGGCTGAGATCCACGACATGATCATGGAGATGGAAAACGGCTATCAGACGGAGGTCGGCGAACGGGGCGTCCGTCTTTCGGGCGGGCAGAAGCAGCGGATCAGCATCGCCCGCATCTTTCTCAAGAACCCGCCGATCCTCATCCTGGACGAGGCCACCTCCGCGCTGGACACGCTGACGGAGACGCGGATTCAAAAGAGTTTCGAGGCGCTGGCCGCGGGCCGGACCACCCTGGTCATCGCCCACCGGCTCTCCACGGTCAAAAACGCCGACGAGATCATCGTCATCGACGAGGAGGGCGTCCGCGAACGCGGCCGCCACAACACGCTGCTCGCCATGGGCGGGCTGTATGCCTCGCTGTATAAGACGCAGCTGACGACGGATTGACGAGAGGCGACTTGCAATATTTTACATTTTTATGTCTTGGCATATGGGCCGCGATCGGGGTGACGGGTATGCGGGAGATTGAGGCGGCCGCGGTGACGCGGGCGGTGGAGGCGCTTTGCATCGAGAGCAACGTGCGTCTGGGGGCGGACATCCGAGCCGCCCTGCGCCGCGCGCGCGGCGAGGAGCACGGCGCGCTGTCCCGCGCCGTGCTTGGCATGCTGCTCGAAAACGCCGACGCCGCCGAGGCCGACCATCTCCCGATGTGTCAGGACACGGGGCTTGCCACTGTCTTTGTGACGCTGGGGCAGGAGGTACATATCGTGGGCGGCGCGTTGGGAGAGGCCGTTCAGGCGGGTGTGGCACGCGGTTACGAGCGCGGGTTTTTGCGCAAGTCGGTCGTGGGCGACCCCATCGACCGGCGCAACACGGGGGACAACACGCCGGCGGTCGTCTATTACGACGTCGTACCCGGGGACAGATTGACGCTGACGGTGGCGCCCAAGGGGTTTGGCAGCGAGAACATGGGCCGCGTCGCCATGCTGACGCCGTCGGACGGGCTGGCCGGCGTCATGGATTTTGTGGTGGACACTGTGCGGCGCGCGGCGTCCAACCCCTGCCCGCCCGTCATTGTGGGCGTGGGTGTGGGCGGCACAATGGACAAGGCGGCCCTGCTGGCCAAGCAGGCGCTGCTGCGGCCCGTCGGTTCTGTGCATCCGGATCCCGTCTGGGCCGAGCGGGAGGCGTCTCTTTTGCGCGGCATCAACGCCCTGGGCATCGGTCCGGCCGGTTTCGGCGGCCAAACCACCGCCCTGGCCGTTCACATCCTGCCCCACCCCACGCACATCGCCGGCCTCCCCGTCGCCGTCAACCTGGGCTGCCACGCCACACGGCACGGCAGCGCAGAATTGTAAACGGACGGGAAATCTGGCGAATGATATTCGCCCCTACAACGGACCGTGTGGCACATAAAATGTTGGGGCAAATCACATCCGCCCGCCGCCGGCCGCACCGTGCGGTACGTGAAACACAGGGGGGAAACTGTATGCTGTTGCGCATCACCGCGCCGCTTTTGGACGAGGTGATTGAACGGCTGCACAGCGGGGATATGCTGGCGGTGAGCGGCGTCGTCTATACCGGGCGGGACGCCGCCCACAGGCGGATGACCGAGGCCCTCGCGCGGGGGGAGGCGCTCCCCTTCGACCCGACGGGCCAGATCATCTACTACGCCGGCCCCTGCCCCGCCCCGCCGGGCCGGGTGATCGGCTCCATCGGCCCCACCACCAGCGGACGCATGGACGCCTACGCGCCCGCGCTGATCCGGTGCGGCCTGAAGGCCATGATCGGCAAAGGCCCGCGCAGCCCGGAGGTCGTCGAGGCCATACGGACCTGCGGCGGCGTCTATTTCGCCGCCGTCGGCGGCGCCGCCGCGCTGATGAGCCGCTGTGTCAAACAGGCGGAGGTCGTCGCCTACCCGGATCTCGGGACGGAGGCCATCCGCCGTTTGGTCGTCGAGGATCTCCCCGTCGTCGTGGCCGTCGATTGCCGCGGGGGCTGCGTATACGACGTTACGCGCGCAGATGCGCCGCGACCTTTTTGTCCTCGCGTTTGATGTGACTGACCAGCCAGTCGCCGATGCTGGCGTTTACCTTCCCCACCAGCGCGATGGTGGGGCCCTCTGTTTTGAGCTGCCGGCTCAGGTTGGTCACCACCACTTTGAACCCGTCGTGGAGTTTCTTGTGGTTCGTGTAGTCCGGATAGTGATACTGCACTTGCAGCTTTTCCTCGTCCGAGAAGTGCTTGACCGTGTAGTTCAGCAAGAAATCCAACGTCTCGTTCAGCGACGCGCGGCCTTTGCCGCTGGCACACGCCGCCAACAGGTTGTTGACCGCCTGGATCAGCTCCTTGTGCTGCGCGTCGATCAACGCGTACCCTGTCTCCAGGTCCGAACTCCATGTGTATGCCAACTGTGGTCACTCCCTTGATTGATGGTTGGAACTGTAAAACAATCCCTTATATTCATATCATCGATGGGACAGCGCCGTATTTTTAGGGCTTTCCGGAAAAGAGGACGTCCATGGCGGAAATTTATCTGCTGCCTCTGGCCGCGCCCCTGCCGGAGGCAAGCTACCGGGCGCTGCTGCCGCGCGTGTCGGCGGCGCGACGCAAACGGATCGAAGCCTTTCGGTTCGAGGCCGACCGCGCGCGGTGCCTGCTGGGCGCCGTGCTGGTGCGCCACCTGGCCGGCCGCGCGGGCCTCCCCCGCGGCGAAGCGCTCACATTCACCTGCAACCGCTACGGAAAACCGTACTTCACGGACCGGCGCCGGTATTTCAACCTCTCCCACTCCGGGGACTGGATCGTCTGCGGGTGGAGCGGCCGCGAGATCGGGGTCGACGTGCAGCACATGGCCCCGACGGCGCCGGACGTCGACCGGCTCGTCTTCCACGAGACGGAACGCGCGGCGCTGCGGGCCGCGCGGGACGACGAGGCGCGGCGGGCGCTCTTTTACGACTACTGGACCTTAAAGGAGGCCTACGTCAAGTACCTGGGCACGGGACTCTCCACCCCGCTGCGCTCGCTCTGTTTTCACCTCTCCCCCGGCGGCGGCGTCCGCTGCGAGGGCCTCGGCGGCACGCCGCGCTTTTTCCGCCGGGACGTCGACCCTGTCCACAAACTGGCCGTCTGCACCGAGGACGACGGCGTGGCGCTTTGCCCCCTGACCGTCGAACAATTGTCGGACGACGGATAAAAATCACAGACCCACTGCGTGTTGTGGTTTCACACAACGTACAGTGGGTCTGTGTCGTCTGTGGTGTTTGCAGGGCGTCGTACCCTTTCGGTTCAGGTGCTGCGTCGTAACCGAGGACTCAATCTTCCGTTTTTTCTTGCTCTGTGTCCAGTTCGTCCGGCAGTGAGACGGGCCCGGCGTCCACTTGCCACTCGCCCTGCGTCTCGATCACATCCGGGGACGCGTCGTAGGCGTATGACGGAACCGGAGCAGCCGCGGCGGCGAGGGCGATGAGCTTCTGCTTTTGGATCAGCCAGCCCAGCGCGGCGAGAATCACGGCGTAGATGACATAAATGAGGGAACTCTGCATGAAGTCGTTGAGGATGTTCATGGTGTAGGGGGATAGATCCACGCCGGTGTCCACGGCTTCCTTCAGGCTTTTGACCAACTCGTTGGCGAAGAGAACCGCACATACGAGAAGGCCCGCGGCCAACAGGAACAGGAAGATGCCGAAAATGGAGACCTTCAGTTTTTTCATCGTGTCTTTCCTCTCTGCTTTCGCGTAAAATGCGTCTGCCACGCCCAAATTGTACTACATCCCCGGCCGTCTGTCAATGGTTCGGGCGTCAAAAGCCCCACCGGCCGCCGCCAGACGCGCTTCTCACCCTTGAACCGTCAATCTGCCTATGATATTTCTCATAAAATTCACATTTTGTCCAAACACTGTTTTCTTTTTTTCTTTATAATCGAAAGCAGGTTATTTATGAATTTATGCTGAGGGGGAGTTTTGTGAATCCGTCGGTTCCCGCGTCAGAGAGCATACCGGAGGTCGGCGCCGTCGCGCCGGTCAAAAAGGCCGGACGCAAAAAGGGCAAACGCC
>JAITDM010000060.1 GCA_031282535.1 Oscillospiraceae bacterium | reverse complement strand
AACGCTGGCCAGGGTGTAGGGGAAGGGAAAGACGAGATAGACCAAACTGAGGACGAATGCGCTTTTTCGGGGCAAGAATTTATGTAACAGATGGAAGATACACAATACGGTCCCCGCCTCGAACAGGCAGTTCACATACACCAAGGCCCGTTCATCTTTGGGGAACAAGACGGCGAAAGGGGCCATAAACGCGGGGAACCCGGCCTGGTAGGCCCAGGTGTGAAAATAGGGATCGGTCGTATACCGGCTGCTGCCTGACGCGATGTTGTTGGTGATCCAATAGAAGAGCTGAAAATCGGAATATTGCGGCGTTTTGACTGCGGAGATCCAGACAAAACGCAGGGCATAGACGATGAAGAACAACGCGATGTAGTCGTATTTTGCCGTGCCCTTCCGTTCGGGCACGGTGTTCTCTTTGCGGCAGAACCGGTCCACCACATAGACGACGGCGGCGTACACCGCCAAAACAGTCGAAAGCAACAGCAGAGACTGAATGGCGGAGGTGCGATCGGAAAATAATGGTATTATTTTATCAATGAGGACGTACAGGTTTTTACAGGCCAACAAAGCAAACAGCGCGGCGCCGATGAGGAACAAAGCTTTGGTGACAGCGTTGTTCTTTATCATATTTCCTCTGTCCTTATTTGATCAAATCTTAGTTACACCAGATATACTGGTACCGTTACATTATAATTGATTGTATAGACTTTTGTCAAGGTGTTAACCGTATTGCTCGCAGACGATGCAATAGAGCCATTCACCGCTATTCCCTTGGTTAAAATATCAAACGCCTGTTCGCTGACAAATTTACTTAAAAATTTAAGTAAATTTGTGTTGCATTTTCTGAGAGCTTGTGGTACGCTATGATCGAAGGAGTTGATATTGTATGCCGAACATTAAGCCTGTATCCGATTTAAGAAACTATAACGAGGTCTTGCAGAGCGTAGATATTGGTCAGCCTGTATTCCTCACAAAAAACGGACGCGGACGGTATGCCGTTTTGGATATGCGCGAATATGAAAAAATACAAGCGACCATAAAATTGATGGCCGAATTATCCAAAGGTGAACAGAGCGCAAGAGAGAAGGGCTGGCAAACAGCTGACGAAGTGGAAGCCCGATTGGGTGTTATGCCGTGAGCCACATTCATTATACCCCTGAAGCGGAGAAAGACCTCGCCGCAATAAAGGAATATATCGCTGTACAGCTTGAAAATCCCGTCGCGGCTGTCAATACGGTTACGAAAATCACAAAGCACATAAGGAAGTTGGAGCAATTCCCGGAACTGGGGTCGCGGCTATCCGCTATCATTGACATTGTTACGGATTACCGTTTTTTTGTATGTGCGAACTATTTAGCCTTCTACCGTATAGACGGGAATGATGTGCATATTATCCGTGTGTTATACGGACGGCGCGATTATGTTACAATCATGTTTGGCAAATTGCCGCAGGAGGAGACGAAATCAGACTGAAACAAGGGGACAATACTCATACGTATACATGTAAAGATACCTTCATACTGGGTACACAAACGCCCGAATATACGGGAGGTGTGCAGGATGCGGCGAGAGATTGAAGAGGTGGAGCTGTCGGTGCTCAACGCGCCCGGTGTGTTGGACCGGGTGGTGGGGCATATCCGCCATGAGGGCTGGAACATCAAGCGCCTGTTCGTGGACGAGACGGAGCAGCCCCGCATCTCGCACATGGAGATCTCGATCGAGGGCACCCATACAAAACTCGCGCAGGTCATGGAGCACCTGCTGAATTTGGACTGCGTCCTCAGTGCGAGCATGACGCTGGGCGGCCGCAAGGTGGTGCGCAGACGGGAAATCAAAGCGCCCGCCGACGAGATGGAGACGCCTATCCCTGCCGCGGCCGTGCCCGACAAGCCGGCAGGCGTATTTCGCATCCTCACAATCAACCCCGGCTCCACCTCGACCAAGTTTGCCGTCTATGACGACGAGACGCCCATCTTGGTCCACACGGTCCGGCACGACCGGGACGCGTTGGCCCAGTGCGGTTCGATCCTCGACCAGAAGGACCTCCGGAAGGACTGCGTCACGCGGGCGCTCCGGGAGGCCGGCGTCGGTCCGCACACGGTGGACGCGGTCGCGGGCCGGGGCGGGCTGCTGAAACCCATCGAGAGCGGCGTCTACCGGATCGGCGCGGCCATGCTGCAGGACCTGCAGTATGCGGCGGCGGCCGTACACGCCTCGGCCCTCGGCGCGGTCATCGCCAGCGAGATCGCCGGGACGCTCGGGCGCCCCGCCTATGTCGTCGACCCCATCGTCGTGGACGAGATGGACCGCCATGCGAAGCTCACCGGCATGCCGGGCATCGAGCGCGCCAGCATCTTTCACGCGCTGAACCAAAAAGCCATCGCCCGGCGACTGGCGGACCAGCTCGGCAAACCCTACGAAAACTGCCGCTTCGTGGTGGCGCATCTCGGGGGCGGCATCACGGTGGGCGCACACCGGTACGGGCGCGTGATCGATGTCAACGACGCCATCTCCGGCGAGGGCCCCTTCACGCCCGAACGGGCGGGCCATATCCCCGCCGTGCCGCTGATCCGCCTGTGTTACTCCGGCGAATATACGGAGGCGGAGATGGTCGACAAAGTCATCAAAAACAGCGGCATGCGCGCCTATCTTGGGACAAATGACCTGCGAAAAGTCCAGAAAATGATCAACGACGGCGACGAATTCGCGGCGCTTGTGATGGATTCGATGGCCTACCAAGTCTCTAAAGAGATCGGCGCCATGGCCATGGCGCTGGAGGCCGTGGTGGACGCGATCATCCTCACCGGCGGGCTGGCGCACTCCAACCGCTTCACCGGCGCCATCAAACAGCGCGTGGACAAGCTGGCGCCCGTCTATGTCTTCCCCGGCGAGGACGAGACCCTGGCGCTGTCCAGCGGCGTACTGCGCGTGCTGCGGGGGCAGGAGGCCGCCGCGGACTATGAGGCCCGGCAGTTTTTCCTCGATTGACGCCCCGGGCGCAGCCGGCATCACGGAGGGGATGATAGAATAGGATGATAAGAGGGCGGAGATCGAAACCACCCTTGGGAGGTGATCGTTTGCATCGGCGAAGAAGACGGCGCATCCGGTGGCCCTGGCTGGTGCTGCCGGCGGCCGCGGCGCTCCTGTTCGTGCTGTTTTGGCGGCTGGCCGTGCCCACCACGGGGCCCGCGCCCTCCTTTCGGCCCGCGCTGCGTTACCGCCCCGTCATCGACGCGGGGCACGGCGGTCTGGACGGCGGGAGCATCATGGAGAGCGGCGTGCGCGAGGCGGATCTCAACTTGCAGGTCGCCGTCAAGACAAACCTTCTCATGCGCTTCATGGGGGTGCCCACCGTCATGCTGCGGCAGAAAGACATCTCTCTCAACCACGCGTCGGACGCCGGGAGCATCCGCGAGATCAAACGGTCGGATCTCATCAACCGGGTGAAGCGCACGGAGGCGGTGCCGGACGCGCTGCTCCTCTCGATCCACCAGAATTATTTCACCGAATCGCAGTATTTTGGTCTGCAAGCCTTCTACGGAAACGCGCACGGCAGCCGCGCGCTGGCCGAAATCATCCAAGAGATCGCGACACAGCGCCTGGACACGGCCAACACCCGCCAGTCGGCGCCCGTAAACAAGGACCTCTACCTCATGGCCAACGTGCACTGCCCGGCCGTGTTGGTGGAGTGCGGCTTTCTCTCCCACCCGGCCGAGGCGGAAAAACTGCAAAGCGACGACTATCAAACCAAACTGGCGGCCCTCCTCACGGCCTCCTTCCTGCGCTGGGAGACCGAAGACACGGCCGGCGGCGATTGATTCGATGCGATTTTAGATGGAAAAGAGGAGACAGCTGGGGCGGATGAAGACGAAGACGGCATTTTTTTGCACCGACTGCGGCAATGAGTTTTCCAAATGGAATGGACAATGTCCTGCCTGCGGGGCCTGGAACACGCTGACGGAACAGCCGAAAGAGGCCGCGCGGCCGGCGGCGGCGCGCGCCGGTACGCCGGTGCGTACGCCGGCCGCGTATCCGCTGGGCGCGCTGTCGCTCGTGGGGGAGGCGCGTTTTTCCACCGGGTTGGGGGAACTCGACCGCGTCCTCGGCGGCGGCGCCGTGGCGGGTTCGCTGGTCCTGGTGGGCGGCGAACCGGGCGTCGGCAAGTCGACGCTGCTGCTGCAGATCTGCGACTGTCTGTCGCGCAGTTTTAAAGTGCTCTATGTTTCGGGGGAGGAATCGGCGAGTCAGATCAAGCTCCGGGCCGACCGCCTGGGCGTCCGCGACAACGGACGTCTTTTTGTGCTGGCCGAGACGGAGCTGGACGCCCTGCTCGGCGCGGTGGACACGCTGGCGCCCGACATCTTGATTGTGGATTCCATCCAGACGATGCACACGGGGGATCTCTCCGCGGCGCCCGGCAATGTGGGGCAGGTCAAGGCCTGCACGCTGGCCTTCATGGAACTGGCCAAGGGCCGGGGGATCACCGTGTTTGTGATCGGGCATCTCAACAAGGAAGGCGCCATTGCGGGACCTCGGGTGCTGGAGCACATGGTGGACTGCGTGCTCTATTTCGAGGGGGATCGTTCGCTGACCTACCGGGTGTTGCGGGCCGCCAAGAACCGTTTCGGCTCCACGAACGAGATCGGCCTTTTCGAGATGGGCCGCGAGGGGCTGGAGGAGGTGCCGAACCCCTCCGAGTTCCTGCTGGCGGGGCGGCCTCTCGGCGTCTCCGGCTCCTGTGTGGCCTGCGTGCTGGAGGGGACGCGTCCGGTGCTGGCCGAGGTGCAGGCACTGGTGACGCCCACCAGTTTCGGCGTGCCCCG
>JAITDM010000054.1 GCA_031282535.1 Oscillospiraceae bacterium | reverse complement strand
GGGTCGGTACGCAGAAATCCAACATCTCCCGTTTCGAAAGCGGTTCATACAATCCTTCACTGGACTTCATCACCAAAATAGCCCGCAGTTTGGGCAAGGAAATCCACATCTCGCTGCATTGAGGAAATTTTATTCCAGCTTCGCCGGATCAATGGCCGCGAGCCAGGCGGCGGCGGTTTCGGCCACCGAGGAGAGGGCCGCCTCGTCGAAGGGGAGCGGCAGACCCGCTTCCGAAACCAACTCGCGGAAGGTGCGCGTGCCCGCCTGCTTCACGAGGGCGAGATACCGCGCCCAGGCGGCGGACGGATCCGTCTGCCCCTCGGCCCAGAAGGCCAGCGCCACCGTCTGCGCCAGACAGTAGTCGATGTAGTAAAACGGCGCCTCGTAGATGTGCGCCTGCGTCTGCCAGCGGCCGCCCTCGCGGTAAAACGGCACGTCGGCCACATCGAGGTAGGGCCGGTAACGTGTCTCCAGCGAGAGCCAAATCTGCCGCCGCTCCTCCGGCGTCAGCAGCGGCTGCCCGTATACGATGTGCTGAAACTCGTCCACCATCGCGCCGTAAGGCAGGAACGTGAGCGCCCCGGCCAGGTGACCGTAGCGGTACTTGTCCGCCTGCGGGCCAAAGAACCCCTCCATCCACGGCCAGGTGAAAAACTCCATCGACATCGAGTGGATCTCGCAGGACTCCATCGTCGGCGCGCGCTGTTCCAATATTTTCCTGTCCCGCGCCAGATAGGCCGCCAGCGCGTGGCCGGCCTCGTGCGTCAGCACGTCGATGTCGTGGGCGGTGCCGCCCCAGTTCGCGAAGATGAACGGCGCGCCCGTCTCGGGGAAAGACGTGCAGTACCCGCCGCCGGCCTTCCCCTTCCGCGAGAGCACGTCGAACAACTCGTTTTCCAGCATAAAATCGATGAACTCCGCCGTCTCGGGCGACAGCGCATGGTACATGCGCCGCCCGTGCGCGAAGATCTCCTCCGGCGTGCCGGCCGGGACGGCGTTCCCGCTCGGAAACACCAGCGGATCGTCGTAGATCGTGAGCGCCTCAAGGCCGATCCGCGCCGCCTGTCCGGCCTTGATCCGGCCCGCGAGCGGGACGATGTGCGCCTCGATGTGGCGCCGAAACGCGCCCACGTCCGCCTCGGTGTAACAGTTGCGCCCCATGCGGCAGTAGCCGAGCTCGGTGAAGTTCGCGAAACCCAGGGTCCGCGCGATCTTCGTGCGCACCCGCACCAGGCTGTCGAAGATCGCGTCAAACTCCTGCGCGTGGGCCTCGAAGAACGCGGCCTTTGCCTCGCAGGCGCCGCGCCGCACACGCCGGTCCGGCGACTGCTCGTAGGGCGCGAGCTGCGGCAGCGTCCAGACGCGGCCGTCAAATTCAATCTGCGCGGAAGAGAGCAGCTTCACATAGGCCGTGACGAGCCGGTTTTCCTCCTGCAGGTCCGGCACCACCGCCGGCGCGAAGGTCCTCAGCTCGATGCCGATGTTCGTAAACAGCAGCGTCCCCAGCGCGGCCTCGAGCGCGGCCCGGTGGGGCGAATCGTACAGCGCCCGGTAGAGCGCCTGCGTCAGCGCGGCGAAACGGGGCGCGATCTCGTCGTAGTAGTCGTTTTCCGCGGCATAAAACGGGTCCTCCGTGTTCAGCGTGAAACGCACCTGCGCCAGCGACATCATCGTCTCCACCCGGGCGGCGAGCGCCTCGTACTCATAGAAGGCCGCGAGCGCCTCATCCGGCGCGGCGGCCCCGCGGATGCGCCGCGTGAACGATTCCATCTGCGGCGCCGTCTCCTCGGGCGTCACCCGCCGGTAGACCATCTCTGAAAATTTCACCGTTTGGCGCCCCCCTTCGCGCCCAGCCCGGCGCCGGCGAGGATGTTGCTCTCGTAGGTGAACGAGAGCGCCGCGCGCTGCCGGTGGCGCTTGAAGGCCAGCGAGAGCATCTCGTCGAGCAGCGCGCCGAAGGAGAGCCCGACCGGCTCCCACAGATAGAACGCCAGGGACCCGGGGATCGTGTTGATCTCGTTCACATACACCTGGTTTTTGTCACAGTCGAGCAGGAAGTCCACGCGGGCCACACCCTGGCAGCCCAGCGTCTGGAACGTGTGCACCCCGAGCGCCTGGATATGGTCCCGGAGCGCGGGCGCCAGATCGGCGGGCACGCGCCGCGCCGCGCCGCCCATGCCCTTGTCCGCCTCGCCGCCGGAGAGATATTTGTCCCCGTAGCTCAGGATTCCCCCCGCGCCGAGCGGCTCTTCGCACGCCGACGCGCGCGCCGCCCCGGCGTCGCCCAGTACGGCGCAGTTGATCTCGCGCAGCCGGACCACCGCCGGCTCGATCAGCACCTTGGGCGCAAACTGGAACGCCAGGTCGGCGGCGGCGCGCAGCGCGGCGCGGTCGGCCGCCCTGGTGACGCCCACGCTGGACCCCAGGTTGACCGGCTTTACGACCACGGGGAACCCGAACCGCAGCGCCAGTTCGTCCATCAGCGCGTCGGGCCGCGCCCCCCAGGCGGTATCGGTCCAGGTACAGCCCGGCAGCACCGGGATCCCGGCCGTCGCCAGCAGCGACTTGGACACGGCCTTGTCCATGCACACCGCCGACGAGAGCACGTCCGGTCCGGCGTACGGGAGACCCAGCATCTCGAGGTACCCCTGCAGCGTGCCGTCCTCCGCGTTTGTGCCGTGTACGACCGGCAGCGCCGCGTCGAGCACGGCAATTTCATTGCCGCCCAACCGCCGGGCGGGCCAGCGCGACAGCACCGCCCGGCCCGCGCCGTCCGGCGTGAGCGTCACGCCGCTCCCGGCCGCCAGCAGCGCCGGGATGTCGCGGTAGGCGGCGATGTCCCCATAGGAAGGGCCTGTGTAGAACAGGCCCTGTTTTGTGATGTACACCGGCACGGGCGTATACTTCTCCCGATCCAGCGCCGCGCAGACCTGCATGGCCGAGATGATGGACACCTCGTGCTCCACACTCCGTCCCCCGAAAAAAACCCCCACCTGGATCTTCACACAACCCCTCCTTAATCGATGAATGCATTCTCAATTTTCAATTCTCAATTCTCAACTCAATTGACCATGGTCAATGGTCAATACTGGTCCGGCAAGTCGTTTTCCAGCAGTACGTACTTCATCCGGCCGGCGGCGGGGAACGCCCGCACGGCCGCCAGCGCGGCGGCGAGATCCGGCGCGACGCAAAGCCGCTCCGGGGCAAAGCCGGCCGCTTGCAGGCCGCGCGCGACGGCCTCGGTCTGGCGCGCCCCCACCAGCGCCACGAAGTCGCACACGGCGGCGGCCTGGCGCCCCAGCGCCTCGTGGCAGGCCTCCTGCCGCTCGCCCAGCTCCACAAAGCCGGGCGTGACCAGCATGCGCACGCCGTCGAATCCGGCCAGCGCCTCCAGCGCCGCGGCGGCCCCCTCGGGGTTTGCGTTGAACGCGTCGTCGATGTATGTGAGTTCCGGCCCGGGCCGCAGCTGCAGCCGGTGGGGCGCCGGCGTCAGCCCGCGCACCAGGGGCGCCAGCTCTTCCAGCGGGATGCCCATGTGGTGGGCCACGGCGACGGCGGCCGTGATGTTTTCCACATTGTGCCGCCCGATCAGGGCGGTCGTGAACGCCTGCTCCGTCCCGTCGGGGGCGGCGACGCAAAAGGAGAGCCCCCGGGCGTCCGCGCGGATGTCGCGGGCCGCGTACTGCATCTCCGCGTCCCCCGCCGCGCCGGCCACGCCGTAGCGGACGGTCCGCGCGCGCACGGCGCGGCCGCGGATCTCCCCGCTGTCCCAGTTCGCAAAGAGCACCCCGTCGTCCGGCAGGCTGTCGGCCAGCTCAAACTTCGTGGCGACGACGTTTTCGAGGGTGTGAAAGCTTTCGAGATGTTGCGGACCGACGGCGGTGATCACCCCGAAACGCGGGTGGACAATGTCGCAGAGCTGGCGGATGTCCCCCACATGCCGGGCGCCCATCTCGCAGACGAACACCTCGTGCGTGGCGCGCAGCTGCTCCCGGACCGTGCGCACCACCCCCATCGGCGTGTTGTAGCTCTCCGGCGTCATCAGCGTGTTGTAGCGCGCCGACAGCAGCCGCTGCAAAAAGAACTTCGTACTTGTCTTCCCGTAACTGCCCGTCACGCCGAGGACGACAAGCCCCGGCATCGACGCCAGCCGGCGCCGGGCGTCGCGGAGATAGACGCCCTCGATGGCCCGCTGCAGCGGCCGGTTGATGAGATCGGCCAGCGGCGCCAGCAGGGAGACGAGCAAAAGCCCGGCGCCCAGCGTGATCAAAAACAGGCGCGGGGACCACCACAGATGCGACGCGCCCCAGCCGGTCAGCGCCAGCAGCAGCACAAGCGTCACAAGCAGGCGCGCCACGCGGCTCGTCACCTTGAGCGGTTTCTTCGCGCCCTTGCGCAAACGGGTCTGCCACAGCGTCGCGAGGTAACAGGCGGCCACCGCGTACGGCACCCAGGCCCCCCACCACAGCCATAAAAAAAGCGTGGGCATGACCCAAAGAAATTTCTGGTAGGCGTCCCCGGCGCGCTCCTTCAGCCAACGCCAGTACCCGCCCCACTGGTAGGCGCTGAGCTGCCACATGTGGACAAACGTCAGCGAGGCGGACACGGCGCTCACAAACCAGATGAGCAGCAGCCCAAGCCGCACATAGCGTTCCAAACAGAGGCCCTCCCCTTCCTATTGCATTGCACAAACCTGTTATCTGTGATCCGATCCGTTGTTATCTGTCGTCGTGTCGCGCACGAAGACGGTCACGATCCTGTGACAGCGCGCCGCTTCGCGCACGCAGGCCCAGTGGTCCGCCCCGGAGAGCACGACGAGCCCCGCGTCCGGGATGCGCGCCTTCATGCGCTCGGCGTCCGCCAGCGGCGTGGCGGTGTCCGCGTCGCCCCAGATGAGCAGCGCGGGCACGCCGATGCGGGGCAGCAGCGGCGCCATGTCCTCGGCCAGCAGCTTGGACAGCGTGCCGCGCATGACGGGGCTGGCGGCGCGGTAATCCGCCGACCCGGCCCGGCTCCGCAGTCTCTCCAGCGCCCGCGGCCACGGGCGCAGCAGCCATTTGGCGGCTTTGTATGCATACACGCGCGCGTAGTAGGCAGGTCCGCGCCGGGGGCGAAGGCCCGCGGCGGCAAACAGGACGACGCTGTCCACGCGCGGCGCCCCCGGCGCCGGGGGCGCGCCCATCCACTTGAGGATGATCCGCCCGCCGTGCGAGTGCCCGATCAGCACCGCCTCGGTGAGTCCGATGCGCGCGGCCAGCGCCTGTGCGAAGCGCACGTAATCCGCCGCGTCCCACGGCGCGGCCGGTTCCTGGGAGGCGCCGGCGCCCGGCAGATCGGGCGCCACGACGCGGTGGTGTTCCGCGAGCCGGCCAAGCAGCGGTTTGTACGCCTCGAATCCGGCGCCCCAGCCGTGCAGAAACAGCAAGTTCGGCCCCTGGCCCTCGTCGCTGTACCGCACCTTGAGGCCGTCGATCTCCACAAAGCGGATGGGCAACGCGATTCCTCCTCCTCGGCGCCGGCCGCCGCACGCTCTTTTGGGATTATACCATCTTATTATATCCGAGCGCAAGAACCAATAGACTGACAGACCGGCGGCGCCCCCCCGCCCGGCCCGTCACGGCGTCTTGCGGGCGCGGACGTTTCGCCTGTATGAGCACTCTCAGTGCTCACTTTCCCACCCGTCACGGCGCCTTGCGGGCGCGGACGTTTCGGTAGTAGAGGCCGCGGGTGAAGTCGTTGGGTTCGTATGTCCCACGGCCCAGGTAGCGCTCGACGACCCGCACGCACTCGCGCGGGTTTTCGGTGGTAAACAGAAGCCGCGCGCCCCAGAGCCCCAGCGACTTCCAGTCCGCCCGCTTGTCGGCCAAAAAGAGCTTGCGCGCGTTGTAGAGCACGCTGCGGCAGGGGGGCTCGCGCAGCACCGGGAAGCGCGCGCCGGTCCTGTCCACCAGTTCCCGGCGGTTTTCGCAGGCGCAGCGGCCCGCCCGGTCCTTCATCAGGCACTGGGCCGTGACCATCAGCGGCAGACGCCCATAGACGAT
Organism: Oscillospiraceae bacterium; assembly: GCA_031282535.1. Classification (GTDB taxonomy): domain Bacteria; phylum Bacillota; class Clostridia; order Oscillospirales; family UBA929; genus JAIRTA01. Next base: position 2,719 of record JAITDM010000054.1, on the reverse strand, counting down.
CAGCTCGGTGTCCATGCTGTGGGACAGGTCGCGCACCTGCGCCAGGTTGAGCTCAAAGGAGAGCGCGGCGGACCGCAGCCCCGCCTGCTTCCATGTCCGGAGCGTCTGGGAGTTGAAGACGTTCAGGCCGAAGTCGCCCCGGACCGCAAAGCCGTGCTCGCGCGCCGGCGCGACATGCCCCAGGTTGCCCGCCAGCACCTCGCGCACGCCCCGCGCGGCCGCCCTGTCGAGCAGGGCGCCCACCGCCGGCCACTCGTCGTCCGCAATGACGCGGGGCAGCACCGCCGCCACCGGCAGACCCGCCGCGGCCTGATCTTCCAATTTTTTCCATATATCCGCTTCCGCGAGCGCGGCGAGCGGCGCGTAGAGCAGCGCCGGCGACAGCGCGAGCAGATCGGGTGTGATCTGCTCCGCGCGGGACACCTGGACCGTGAGGACCGGAGGCGTCCGGCGCGGCAGCGCGGCGGGTCCCGGCTTCCAGGCCCCGCCCTGGCGCGCGGGCGGGGCGGCGCGCAGCGCGGTGAGTTTGTCCAGCGCCTCGCGCCGCATATCGCACACGGCCGACAGCGGGATCGACAGCGCCCCCTCCGCCCGTGTGCGCGCCTCCGTGCAGCGGTACGGCGTGCCCCCGGTCTTGTAGAGCTGGGTGTTCACCGCCGCCTCCGGCACCGCGTGGGCGCGCGCGTCGTTTGGCACGGGCCCCTCCACGGCCACCGTGTGACCGTCGTCGTCCTCGACGCCCAGCATGGCCGGGCGGCCGGCCGTCAGCAGGCAGGCAAAGCGCACCGGCACCCGCTGGCGCTCCCCGGCGCCCGCGCCGTCCGCGCGCAGCCGGGCGTACAGTTTGTTTTGCCGGTCGGGCGGCGCCGGGCGGTGCACGCCGAACATGCCGGGCCCGGGCCGCCCCGTGTAGTAGCCGTCGGTGAAGCCCTGGCGGGAGAAGACGCTCTCCAGCGCCGCGCGGTCGCCGGGCGAGGGACGCCGGCCGTGCAGCGCCTCCGAGAGCACCCGGCTGGCCAGCGCCACATATTCCGGCCGCCGCAGCCGCCCCTCGATCTTCGCGCAGGCGACGCCGAGGCGCGCCAGTTCCTCCATGTGGTCCACAAGGGAGAGGTCCTTCAGCGACAGCGGGTATTCGTCCAAGGCGCGCAGGTTCGTCCCGTAGGGCAGGCGGCAGGGGCCGGCGCATTCGCCCCGGTTGCCGCTGCGCGCACCGATCACGGCGCTCATATAACACTGGCCGGAGTAGGCAAAGCACAGCGCCCCGTGGACAAAGACCTCCACCTCGATGGGGCTGTGCGCGGCGATGTGGGCGATCTGCTCGCGGGTGAGCTCGCGGGCCAGCACCACGCGGTTACAGCCCAGCGCGTGGGCCTGCCTCACCCCTTCGAGGTTGTGCACGCTCATCTGTGTAGAGGCGTGCACCGGCAGGTCCGGCGCCACGCGTTTCACGACGCGCAGGACGCCCAGGTCCTGCACGAGCAGCGCGTCCACGCCGGCCTCGTAAAGTTCGCGCGTCAGTGCCGCCGCCCGGGGCAGTTCCCGGTCGGTCAGCAGCGTATTGAGCGCGGCGTAAACGCGCACGCCGCGCACCCTGCAGTAGGCGAGCGCCGCGCGCAGCTCCTCGGCGGAGAAGCCGGCCGCGCCCTGTCTGGCGTGGAAGTCGCCGTACCCCAAATAGACCGCGTCGGCCCCGTTTTGCACTGCGGCCGTCACGCAGGCCGGGCCGCCGGCCGGCGCCAAGATCTCCATGGGCGCGCTACTGCGCCTTTTTGAGGCGGGTGTTCTCCCGGCGCAGCTCGGCGGCCTCGGCTTTGAACCGGGCCGCCTCTTCCAGGCAGCCCTTGATCTGTTCGCGCAGGTTGTCGGCCGTCTCCTGCGCGCGCAGGGCCTGCTCCGCCAGGTTGATGGCCGCCAGCACCGCGATGTTCGCGCTGGAACCCCGCATATGCCGGGCGATGCCGGTGATCTCGTCGTTCACCCGGCCGGCCACGCGCTGCACGTACTGTTCGTCTTCCTCCGTCAGCAGGGCGAACTCCTGCCCCGCGATGTTCACGGTCACCCGGTTTTTCACGGTTTTCCGCCTCCCATCCCACCCCGCCGGCCCTTTCTCCATGCGGAATGATATGATTTAAACATATTTCGGGTGCTTGCTGTCACGCACCCCATCCCCGTGCGGGATGATGTGATTCTGTACGATGTTTTCGTATATCTTAGTATATCATAGGACGCGCGCGCGGAAAACAGCCCTTTGTAAAAATATTTGTCCGGCGCCCCGGGTGCTATACGAATTTTTTACCTGTTTTTTGCACGCGGCCGGCACCTGTCGCGTCACGGCGTCGTACGACACCCGGGTCAACATGAACAACAGGGAGATCGTCCCCGCGGGCGCGACCGGCGCCGACGGCGCCATGTACACCGGCGGCGACCGGTTCGCCCCCGACGCGCCCATCACGCGGCAGGACATGATGACGCTGATAGACAGGACGCTCCGCGCCGTCGGGACACCGCTGCCGGCGGACGGCGACGCCGATCTGTCGGCCTTCTCGGACGAACGCGACGTCGCGGCCTACGCCAGAGACGCCGCCGCCTCCCTGACGGCGGCGGGGATCATCCAAGGCAACGCCGGCCGTCTCCGCCCCCTCGGCCAGACCACCCGCGCCGAAATGGCCGTCACACTGTACCGCCTGCTGACGCCGGCGGCATCATAGGATCGAAC
>JAITDM010000179.1 GCA_031282535.1 Oscillospiraceae bacterium | reverse complement strand
AGATAACCAGTGTCACGGCGAGCGGCAGCGACGGCAAAGGCGCCACAAATCAGCTCACCCTCACCTTTGCGCGCCCCATAAGCCTGTTAGATGGCGACCTCACGGTCACCGGCGCGGCGCTCAAGGACGTCTCCGGTGGCACCGCTGTCTCCGGGAGCGGCAACACCCAATACACTATCGCGGTTCAGCCGCAGATGGACCATAAGACCGGCGACCTCATCAATGTCAGTCTCAACCTGGGCAGCGACAATCTGGCCGCGGACTACCACTTCCAGCTTTCCAATGAAGGTCAGTACGTCGCCGACAGCGTCGCTGTAGCCATCCCCCGCGTCATAGCGTCGGCGCAGGTCATTGCGTCCATACCCGACTACGCCCCGGGCTATATCCAGTTCACCCTGGATCGCGCGCAATCCCCCATTGACACCGCCGCCCTTGAAGCAGCTATCAATAACGACCCGTCAGACCCGGGTTACAATCCCGACGTCCTGCAGCTGACCGTCGGCGGCCAGGCGGAAACGCCCGTTTATATCTACCGGGTAGATGCCGATATGGGCTATACCTTCCGTCTGCTTATAAAGCCGAACAACACCGGCAGCGTGACGCTGGCCCTGCCCGGCTTCGGCGTCGCGGCCTTCGATGTGACGGGGACCGTGGACGCTACGAGTCCGGTGCTGGACGGCAACGCCTTCGCGCTGGACGCCCACGGCAACAACTACCTGACCGCCCTGGACGACGCCCACCAAATACTGCCCGATATCGACGTTTCCGGCGGCCTGACGGCCATCCACGAAGCCCCCGCCCTGGAGCTGCGCGTCAACCGCGAATCCAACGGCTGGACTGTCGACACGTTCTACCTGGACGACGCGCAGTATAACGACTACACCACCTCAGGCGGCGGGCAGCTGACTCAAATCTTCGACGGCGTCTCCGGAAGTTCGGACTATCCCGATCTCACGGACTACCTGAGTATCAAGCTGCCCGCCGGCTGGACAGACGAAAATGGCACACACACCTTCCGGGTAGTTCTGACCGACACCGCCAGCGGCGAACACGTCCTGCTGCTGGCGAAGACCAACGTCCAGGGCATTTTGCCATATACCCTCACCGTCGTCAACGGTACGGGCGGCGGCAGCTTCAAGGCAAACGCGACGGTCACGATAACAGGCGGTACGCCGCAGTCGGGTATGGTCTTTGCCGGCTGGATCCAAGACGCCCAGGAGGTCGACCCGGGATATATCACGCTCCCCACCGGCATCAGCGGCACGATCACTATGCCCAAAGCCAGCATAACCCTCACGGCCCAGTACAATGCCGTCCTCACCGTCGTCAACGGCACGGGCGGCGGCGACTATCTGCCGGGCACGGCGGTCAACATCGCCGCCAACACGCCACCGTCGGGCATGGTCTTTGACAGCTGGACCCAAGAAGCCCAGGATGGTGAGCCGGGATACATAGACCCGGCGCTCCTCTCCGACGACATCGTGACAATCACTATGCCCGCCGCCGGCGTCACCCTCACGGCCAAGTACAAGGCGGCGCCGGGTTCCGGCACGGGCGGCGGTCAGGTTACTCCCCCGGCCGCTTCCGCGGCCGATCCCTCGGATGATCCCGCGGATGATTCCACACCTGATCCCGCGGATGATTCCGTGGCCCAGACGCCGGAGCAGACCGCAGGTTCCCTGCCCTTTTCGGACGTGGGTCTCACCGATTGGTTTTATAACGACATAGCCTACGTGTATGACAAGGGCCTGATGGTTGGCACCGGCGAAGGGTCCTTCAGCCCCTCCGCGCCCACCACCCGCGGCATGATTGTCACCATTATCGGCAGGTACAGCGGCGCGGACATGAACCAATACTCGGGCACTTTCTTCACGGACGTCACTCCCGGACAATACTACGCCCCCTACACCGAATGGGCGGCGGAAAACGGGATCGTCGCCGGAATAGGAGACAGCAAATTCGCCCCCGACTCCTATATCACCCGCGAACAATTCACAACTATCCTGTATAATTATTACAAATGGCAAGCCGGCGAAACCGCCGCGCCGCCCCCATCCTCAGAGCTCTCCGGTTACACCGACGCGGAGCAGATATCGTCCTGGGCCCAGGAATCCATGAGATGGGCCCACGCCAACGGCATAGTCGTCGGGCGCACCGCCACCACCCTGGTACCCCAGGGCGTGGTGACCAGAGCCGAGAGCGCGGCGCTGCTCCGCAGGTTTATGGAAACGTTCAGCGTATAACCCCGGCCCGGCGGCCCCGCCGCCCGGCTGACAGTCAAAACGGCAAGCGCCGCGCTTTTCCAGCGCGGCGCTTGCCGTTTCGTTAAAAAACCGTTATAATATAATATCATACGGCGTTTCATGAAAGGGGTGTAATCAACTATGTTCCAATGGTCTCCGATATCGGACACAATCGCCCGCATACGCGAAGAGAAAGACGCGTTTACGCAGGGCAAAAACATCACGCTGAACACGGAGCGAACCCAGATATTCACCGAATACTACAGTTCGCACATGAACGAGGATCCTCTGCTCAAACGCGCGGGCGCCATCTACGAGTGGGCCTCGCGCCGGGAGATCAATGTGTTTGACGACGACATCTTCGTCGGCTCTCCGGGACCGCGGAAGCGGATGATATCCACCTCGGTGGAGTGGGGAGTGGGCTGGATCCCGGCTGTCGTAGACGAGGCCACTTTCAAGGAGGCGTGGCAGTCGGGCGGCAACGTCTATATGAGCGACGAGCAGCGCGAGGTTCTCATACGGGCGTACGACTTTTGGAAGGACAACCACATCGGCAGAAAACTCGAGGGCGCGCTGACCGACGATATATGGGACGCCTTCGGCAACGGGGCGTGCATCGCCGCGGGTATTCCCGGCGCGGAGGACGGCGCCGAGCGCCGGCTCGTGGGCTGCATATCGCAGGGACATTTCATTGGAAACTTCGACAAGGTCGTCAACGTTGGGTTTGGGAGTGTGCGCAGGCAGGCGCTGGAG
>JAITDM010000177.1 GCA_031282535.1 Oscillospiraceae bacterium | reverse complement strand
AGCCGCGGAGCCCCGCAGACGCCAGAGACCGGAGGTGATCTCAAGTAGCCCCGTGATCAGCTGCTCCGCCGTGTCGGCCCGCAGCCCAAACGGCGCGAGAAGACAGCCGAGACCACGCGCGGCGGCGGGGATGACGCCGAACAAAAACAGCATCCGTACGGCCACCGCGAAAAAGACGACAAAGGCGCACAGACCGAGCACCGCCCGAAACGAAGAGGAAACCGAGCGCACAAAAGCCAGCGGAAAGCGCGTACACGGCGCGTCGGACCGCCTCGGCGCGCGCGCGGCCGGCGCCTCGCCGCCGCGGCGGTAAAACCGGAACAGAACGCCGACAGTCAGCGAAGCCAGCGCGTGGGCCAGGTAGAGCAGCAGACCGGCGCGGCCGCTCGTGAAAAGACCCGCCCCCACGGCCCCAAAAATGAAAGCCGGCCCGGAGTTGTTGCAAAAGCTCAGCAGCCGCTCGGTCTCCGACCGGCTGCACAGCCCCTTCCCATACAGCGCCATGGCGGTGCGCGCGCCCACCGGATAGCCGCCCAAAAAACCCAGTGCCACGGCCGCGCCGCAGACACCCGGCAGGTTGAACACAGGACGCATGACCCGCTCCAGCGCGCGCCCCAGACAGTCCGCCAGACCCAGCTCAATGAGCAGGGCCGAGAGCACAAAAAACGGGAATAAGGACGGCACAATGACATCCAGACACAGCGCCAGCCCCTCTCGCGCGCCGTCGGCGGCCTGGGTCGGAAAGGAGAGAAACCCCACCAGCGCGCACAGCAGACAGACGCCCGTGATCATCTCCCGCAGATGCCGGCGTATCATCCCATCCCCCCTCGTCAAGATCTCCGCGGGCGGCAGGCCGCCCCCTGCTTTTACCCTATGCGGCCGGGCGGCGCATGATGTTTTCGGCGGCGGCATAGAAATAGGAGAGAGCCCGCCGCGGCGGGCGAAAACGCGGAAAACAGGAGGGGACACTATGCCGAGCGGCCCGGAGGCGCGCGCGCCGAAACAGAGACTGTGGGAGCGGGCCGCCAATCTCCTGGACCTGCCGGCCGACGTCGTGGCCGGACTGCCGCGCGTGGAAATTCTGGGCTGCCGCCGACTGCTGATGGAAAACCACAGGGGCATCCTGGCGTACGGCGGAGAGGCCATCGATATCAACGGCGGGCAGGTCGTCGTCCGCGTGCGGGGGCAGCAGCTGGAGCTGCGCGCCATGAACGCCGCCGAACTGGCCCTGGACGGCGTCATCCGCAGCGTGGAGTTTGTCTTTTGAAAGGTCTTCGGCCTTTTTGAAAGGCAGAAGATCTTCAGTGATGAGTGATGAATGCTGAGTGTGGGGACGGGCGTGTGGTCGAGGGGGGCAAGTGCGTGCTGGGTGTTGTCAATTATTTGCGCGGACAGGTGGAGGTGGAGATCGAGGGGACCTTCCCGGAGCGGTTCTTCAACCTCTGCTCGCAGCAGGGCGTCGCGTTTTGGGACCTGAAACGGCAGGACGACACCCGGCTCCGCGCCCGTATGCATCTCTCCGGGTACCGGCGCGCGCAGGCATGCGCCGGGCAGGCGCTGTGCACCCTGACGCTCCTGGGGCGCCGGGGCGCGCCGGTGCTGTGGCGGCGGCTCAAAAAGCGCTCCATGCTGCTCGCCGGCGCGCTGGCCGGCGTCGCGGCGCTCCTCTTTTTGTCGCGCTTTGTCTGGGAATTTGAGGTTCGGGGCAACCGGACGGTCGGGGCGGACGCGATCCTGCACCATTTGGCCGAGCTGGGCGTCAAACCGGGGGTCTACGGCCCCTCCGTCGACATCGAGACTGTGAAGAACGAAATGCTGCTGCGCATCGGCGAGCTGTCGTGGCTGACGGTCAACATCCGCGGCAGCCGCGCTGTCGTCGAGGTGCGCGAACGCGCGCCAAAACCCGAGATCCGGGCGCTCGACGTCCCCTGCAACGTCGTGGCCGCCCGCGACGGCGTCGTCACGCGCATGGAAACGCTGGCGGGAACGCCCCAGGTGGCGCCGGGGCAGACGGTGACGCGCGGCCAGCTCCTTGTCAGCGGGGTCGTCGATTCCCGGCAGGTGGGCGCCCGTTTTTTACACGCGCGGGCCCGCGTGTTCGCCCGCGTCTGGCGCGATATCACGGCCGTGACACCGTTGCAAACGGCGGAAAAACAGTACACGGGCCGGGTCTCGAAACAACGCACATTGGTTATCGCCGGTTATCGTACGAAAATTTCTGTTTTGGACTTCAAATTCTTTGAGAAATGTGATAAAGTAATTAAAACCAGTACACTGAGGCTTCCCTTCGGCGGGGCCCTGCCGGTTTCTCTGGTTACGGAGACCGCCCGCGAGTACACGACGCGGACAGTCCCCCGCGACAGAGAGGCGGCGGCGACCCTGCTGCGGGAGGCGCTGAAGCGGAAGCTGGCGGCGGCGCTCGGCGGGGAAGGCGCCGTCCTCAAAGCGGGTTTTGCCGAAACGGAGAGCGCGGCGGCGCTCACGGTGCGTCTGCTGGCCGAGTGCGAGGAACAGGTGGCCGTACAGGTTCCGCTCGGGTAGTGCGGGCCGGCCGCCGCGGAAGGGACGAGCGATGATCGAACAAACGATTCATGTCGACAGGCTGGAACACCTCATCAATCTCTTCGGTTCTTTCGATGAAAATATGAGGATCGTTGAGCAAACGTTGGGCGTGCGCGTCGTCAACCGGGACACGGAACTCAAGGTGAGCGGTGAGGACGAGCAGGTCATCAAGGCAGTCAAGGCCATCGAGGGGCTCCTGTCGCTCTCCGCCCACGGTGAGGCGGTGACCGCGCAAAATGTGCGCTATGTACTGGGGCTGGTGGACGACAGCGGAGAGGACCGGATCGGAGACAAGATCTCCGAGCTGGCCCGCGACGTCGTCTGTGTGACGGCCAGGGGCAAACCGGTCAAGGCCAAGACGATCGGACAGAAAAAGTATGTGGACGCCATCGCCAAAAACACGGTGACGCTTTCCGTGGGGCCGGCCGGCACGGGCAAGACATACCTGGCCGTGGCCATGGCGGTGACAGCCTTCCGGCAGAAGGAGGTCAACCGCATCATCCTCACCCGGCCCGCCGTGGAGGCCGGTGAGAAATTGGGCTTTTTGCCCGGGGACCTGCAAAACAAAGTGGACCCCTATCTCCGTCCCCTCTACGACGCGCTCTTCGATATGCTGGGCAGCGAAACCTACCAGAAATATCTGGAGCGCGGCAACATCGAAGTGGCGCCGCTCGCCTACATGCGCGGGCGTACGCTGGACGATTCCTTCATCATTCTGGACGAGGCGCAAAACACGTCGCGCGAACAGATGAAGATGTTCCTCACCCGGATCGGCTTCAATTCCCGCGTGGTCATCACCGGGGATGTGACGCAGATCGACCTGCCGCGGGAAAAAGTATCCGGGCTCAAAGAGGCCCTTCGCATCCTGCAGGACGTGGAGGACATCGCCATCTGCGAGCTGAGCGCCCGGGATGTCGTGCGCCACGTGCTGGTGCAGCGCATCATCAAGGCCTACGAGGCCTACGAGAGCAAGCTGGAAAGCTTGACCATAAAGAAGAGGAGAATGAAACGATGAACCATGCCGTATGGGTACGCGCCGAGCGGCCTCACACGGGCGGGCGGTCGTTGACGTCGCTTGTCAAACGCTGTGTGCGCGCTACGCTGACCATGGAAAAGGTCCCTGTTCTCTGTGAAGTCAATGTCCTTTATATGGATGAAGAGGGCATTCGCGCGCTCAACCGGGAGCACCGGGGCAAAGATGTGCCGACCGACGTGCTGTCCTTCCCATTGCTCACACTCACACCGGGGGAGATACCGGAGGCGGCCGATCTGCCCGTGGACCCGGATACCGGCCGGCTGCCCCTGGGGGACATCGCGCTGTCGCTCCCGGCGGCGCGGGCCCAGGCCGAGGAGTACGGCCACACCTTTGACAGAGAAGTGGCGTTTCTGATCGTGCACGCCACCCTCCACCTGCTGGGGTACGACCATGAGGGCGGTCCCAAGGAGGAGCACACGATGCGGGAACACGCCGAGGCTGTGCTCATCTCCCTCGGCCTCTCGCGCGGGGTCACCCCGTGATCCGTCGGTTTTCCGACGCGTTTCACGGCATCGCCCGCGCCCTTGGCACCAATGTCACCCTGCGCATCCATTTTTCGGCGGCCCTCTTTGTGCTGCTGTTCGGCCTGCTCGGCCGGCTGGAGACATGGGCCTGGGTGGCCTGTTTCGTCTGCTTCGCCGCGACGCTCGGCGCCGAGATGGGCAACTGTGCGTTGGAACAGCTCGCAAACCGCGTGTCGAGCGCGTGGGACAATCAAATCCGCGACTGCAAAGACATGGCCGCCGGCAGCGTGCTGGTGACCGCTCTGTGTTCCGTCGCCGTGGGGTTGGCCATCTTTTTGCGCCGGCCCGTGTTGGCGCGCATCTGGGCCGCGCTCAGCGCCGGCCCCTACGGGTGGGTGGCGCTGGCCGCGCTGCTGCCGCTGACCGTGATGTTCGTCGCGGGGCGGTGGATGTTCCGCAAATAAACTTCTGCAAGAGGATATGTGATGGAGATACAAAAATCAGGCCTCGTCGCGCTGGTGGGGCGGCCCAATGTGGGCAAGTCGACGCTGCTCAACCGCCTGGCGGGGGAGAAAGTCGCCATCGTCACCGACAAGCCGC
>JAITDM010000161.1 GCA_031282535.1 Oscillospiraceae bacterium | reverse complement strand
GACCAGACAGATCCGCTCGCCGCCCCGCGAGAGGAAGAGATAGTCGTTGTCCAGGTAGACGACGCCGGCCTCCCGCAGCACCGGACGCAACTGGTCCACAATGCGGCCGGCCCACTCGTGGTTGCCTGTCACATAGTAGACCGGGGCGATCGCCGCGAGGTCCCGGCAGAGCGCCTCCATGAGCGGCAGCTCCTCGGGGCGCTGGATAAAGTCCCCCGTCAGCACAATGATATCCGGCGCCTGGCGCCGCGTCATCTCCACGAGGTCCCGGTTCCCGGGCCCGAATTCGGCGGCGTGCCAGTCGGAGAGATGAACAATCCGAAACCCGTCGAAGGCCGCGGGCAGCCGCGCGTGCGCCAGCGTGTACGCGCCGAGTTCCAGTACGGTGTTGCTGACGACCAGGTCGGCAAGCAGGAAAACCGCGGCGCAGAGCAGCAGGACCGGCGTCCGGCGCACGCGCCTTCGGCGGCGTGGCGGCGGCACAGGGGCTTTGTTCATGGGGCACCCCGCCCGGGGCCCGGCGTCCGGCGCGCCGCCCATCCCCGGACATCTCCTTACTTTTTGTTCCGGATGAAGATTAATTTTCCATTATTTTCCAATACGTTGTCCCGAAAATCCATCTCGATGCTGTCGATGGCGTCGATGAGGAGGGTCAGTTTTTTATAGCCGTAGTTGCGCGCGTCGAAATCCGGCTGCTTTTTGCTGATCAGATTGCCCACCCCGCCGAGATAGGCCCAGCCGTCGTCGCCGGCCACGTCGTCGATGGCGGTGGTGATGAGGTCGACGATCTCCTCCGGGATCTGGTTGGCCGGGGGCGCCTTGGCGGCCGCCTTGGGGGTCTTCGCGGGTTTCGGCTGGCTCTCCGGCCCGGCCGGAGGCGGCGCCTCTTTGGCCTTGGTTTTTCGCTTCTCGCCCCCGATGATCTCGATATACAGGAATTTGTCACAGGCCACGATGAAGGGATTGGGCGTCTTCTTCTCGCCGAACCCGAACACCTTCATGCCGGCCTCCCGCAGACGGGTGGCCAGCCGGGTGAAGTCGGAGTCGGAGGAGACGATGCAAAACCCGTCCACCCGCCCGGAGTACAAGATGTCCATGGCGTCGATGATCATCGCGGAGTCCGTGGCGTTCTTCCCCGTCGTATACCCGTATTGCTGAATGGGCGTGATGGCGGTTTCGAGCAGGGGCTTCTTCCACCCCGCCAGATTGGGAGACGTCCAGTCGCCGTAAATGCGCTTGACGGTCGGCGTGCCGTATACGGCAATCTCCTCCATAATCTCCTTGAGTTGGCGGCGCGGCGCGTTGTCGGCGTCGATCAGCACCGCCAGTCTCAATTCATCCTGCCTTTGCATATCCATGGCCATTCCTTTCATACTGCGCGCATCCGCGGCGCGGCACATCGCTTCTCTCTTCTATTGTACACCATCTTGTCAACAGGAGACCGGGAAAAATCTGCGTCCGGCACGGGATTTTCTCACGGGCCCATCTTGACCCGCCTCCCCATCGGGGGTACAATAAGAAAGATCATGGACCAATAGGCCGAACAAAAGACGGAGGTTATGGCAGCATGGCGGTAAAATTCATCTTTGTGACAGGCGGCGTGGTGTCCGGCCTGGGGAAAGGCATCACGGCAGCGTCGCTGGGGCGTCTTCTCAAGGCCAGGGGGCTGCGCGTGACGCTGCAGAAATTTGATCCCTATCTCAATGTGGACCCGGGCACGATGAGCCCCTACCAGCACGGCGAGGTTTTCGTCACCGACGACGGCGCCGAGACCGACCTGGACGTGGGCCACTACGAGCGCTTCATCGACGAGAGCCTCAGCGTGAACTCCAACGTCACGGCCGGCAAGGTCTACTGGTCCGTGCTCTCGCGCGAGCGCTCGGGCGACTTTTTGGGGGGCACCGTACAGGTGATCCCGCACATCACGAACGAGATCAAAGACCGCATCTACCGCGTGGCGCGGGACGGCACGGACGTGGTGATCACCGAGATCGGCGGCACGGTGGGCGACATCGAATCCCAACCCTTTCTGGAGGCCATCCGCCAGGTGTCGGTGGACGTGGGCAAGGAGAACGTGCTCTATGTCCATGTGTCGCTCATCATCCACCTGCCCGGCTCCCACGAGGCGAAATCCAAGCCCACCCAGCACTCCGTCAAGGAGCTGCTGAGCCTCGGCATCCAACCCGACATCATCGTCTGCCGCACGGAGCACCCGCTGAGCCGCGACATCCGCAGCAAGATCGCGCTGTTTTGCAACGTGCCGTCCGAGTGCGTGATCGAAAACCGAAACGCCGACTCGCTCTACCAAGTCCCGCTGATGCTGAAGGACGAGGGCTTCGACGCGGTGGCCTGCCGCCGGCTGGGCCTGCCGCCGGTCACCCCCGACCTCACACAGTGGCAGGAGACCGTAAACCGGCTCTCCTGCTGCCAGCGCACGGTGACGATCGGCCTCATCGGCAAATACGTGGCGCTGCGCGACGCCTACCTCAGCGTGGCCGAGGCGCTGGGGCACGCCGGCATCGAAAACGGCGTGTGCGTGGACATTCGCTGGATCAACTCGGAGGAGATCACGGCGCAAAACGCCGACGACCGGCTCGCCGGGCTGGACGGCATCCTCGTCCCCGGCGGTTTCGGCGACCGCGGCATCGACGGCAAGATCCTCGCCGCGGGCCACGCGCGCGTCCGGGGCGTCCCCTATTTCGGCATCTGCCTCGGGATGCAGATGGCGGTCGTCGAGTTCGCCCGCTCCGTCTGCGACCTGCCCCGGGCACACTCGACGGAGCTCGACCCGGAGACGCCGCACCCGGTCATCTACCTCATGCCGGAGCAGCAGCACATCGTCAAAAAGGGCGGCACCATGCGCCTCGGGCTCTACACCTGCCAGCTGGAACCCGGCACGCGCGTCAGCGAATGTTACGGGAACATCGAGGCGGTGGACGAACGCCACCGCCATCGTTATGAATTTAACAACGAATACCGCGACGTCGTGGAACAGCACGGGATGAAACTCTCCGGGCTCTCCCCCGACCGCTTTCTCGTCGAGACCATCGAGCTGCCGGACCACCCGTGGTTCGTGGGCGTGCAGTTTCACCCGGAGTTCCGCTCCCGCCCCGGCCGGCCCCACCCTCTGTTTTTCCGCTTCATCGAGGCGGCCAAAAAGCACTCCCTGGGCAGCCGGCGCTGAGCGGCGGCGGCCCGGGACGCGGAACCGGCCGGCCCCGCGCCGGTTCGGCCTCGCTCAGTCCCGCTCCACGTCCGACACGACAAATTCCTGGACCCTCTGGCGAAACGCCAGGCCCTCTTCCTCGGTGCCGTGGACCTCGACGAGGATGGGCTTTGCCAGCTCGACGCTGAACAGCCCCATGATGGATTTCGCGTCGATGATGTAGCGGCCGGACAGGATATCGATGTCAACGGGCTGATCGCACGCCGCCGTGACAAATGTCTTCACAGCATTGATGGAGGACAGCAGCACATGAAAATAATACTTCAAAACGTCCACTCCTTTTTCGTTTTTTTCGTTTTCGCCTTTTGGGCCGCGTCTGGTTTGGCCGCATCTGTCCCGCGCCTGTCGGGCAGGGCACGCTTTTTATTATACGCACATCACACACAAAAGGCAATGCGTTTTTTGGCGGCGCGCCCAAAAAACACCGGGTGCGCGCCGGTACGCGCCCGGCCCGCGCGATGAAAGTGGCGCTCTACACCCTCGGCTGCAAGGTGAACCAGTGGGAAACCGGCGCGCTGGCGCAACTTCTGCGCGCGCGGGGGCACGGCGTCGTCCCCTGGGGGGTGCCGGCCGACGCCTATGTGATCAACACCTGCACGGTCACCGCCGTCAGCGACCAAAAGTCGCGCCGCATGATCAGACGGACACGCCGGGAACACCCCGGCGCGTTGCTCTGTGTATGCGGCTGCCTGCCGCAGTCCGACCCCGAGGCCGCCCTGGCCATCGCCGACATCGACCTGCTGACCGGCGCCGGCGACCGCACCGGTTTTGTGGACCGGCTCGAAGCGCTCCACCTCCACCGGACACGGACGGTCGCGGTGGACGACGCCGCCCGACGCACCCAGTACGAGCAGCTGCCCGGCGGCGTGGGCGGGCGCACGCGGGCCCTGCTCAAGGTGCAGGACGGCTGCGACAACCGCTGCACCTACTGCATCATCCCCTCAGTGCGCGGCCCGGCGCGCTCGCTGCCGCTCGAAGCCGCCGCCGCGGAGGC
>JAITDM010000144.1 GCA_031282535.1 Oscillospiraceae bacterium | reverse complement strand
CGCCGTGTTGCCGACGAAGGTGGAGTTGCGGACCGTCAGCCGGCCGTTGCTGGCGCTGTCGAGCAGCACCGCGCCGCCGTCGCCGTTGGCCGCGGTGGCGCTGTTGCCGATGAAGGTGGAGTTTTCGATCGTGAGCGTCCCGATGAAGACGCCGATCGCGCCGCCGCCGTAGCGCACGTCGCTCGTCAGGTTCCGGAAGACGGTGTTGCGGATCGTCACGTTGTTCGGGACCCGCACGCTGCCCTCACGGGTGTTCGCGAACCGCAGCGCCGTCTTCGGGAGATCCGCGGTGCCGTTGATGCTGTAGCCCTGGCCGTCGATCGTCAGGTCCTTCGACGAGTAAGTCGCCGAAGAGATCGCGTCGATGTCGTTTGCCAGTACGATGACGGCGCCCGCGGGCGCCTCCCGCAGCGCCGTGTCCAGCTCCGCGCCGGTCGTAACGACGATCGGATCCTCCGGGGCCGCCAACACGACCATCGGCGCCGCGCTGACCATCAGCGCGACCGCCAGGGCCAGCGCCAACAGCGCCCTCCACTGTTTTGCTGTTCTAACTTTTGAGCCGCAGAGATTTTGCATGTTTCTTTCCTCCTTCAGTGTTCGTTCTGTATTAGTTAGTAATTTCTAACTAGCGGCATCATACCACAGATCGCGGGAAAATGCAATAGCTTTTCAGAAAGTTTTTGGGGCGGAGCCGGAAATTTTTGTCTGTCCGGGGCGCCGCCCGCATAGGATAACGGAGAAGAACCGCCGCCGCAAGGCGGCGTGGGGAGGGATCCGTCATGTGGAAATGGAAGGTTTGGCTGTGCCTGTTCGGGTTGATGCTGGGCGTGACCGCGGCGGCCCCCGGGGCGGCCGCCGCGCCGGGGACGCCCTCTGTGAGCGCGCCCGCCGCCCTTTTGATGGAGAAGGAGACCGGGCAGATTCTCTTTGCCAAGGAACCCGATACGCCGCGCGCGCCGGCCAGCGTCACCAAGGTCATGACGCTGCTGCTCGCGATGGAGGCGCTGGAGCGGGGCGCGCTGCGGCCGGACGAGTTTGTGACCGTCAGCCGGACCGCGCAGAGCATGGACGGGTCGCGCGTCTTCCTCGCCGAGGGGGAGCGGTACACGGTGGACGACCTGCTCAAGTCCATCGTCATCGCCTCCGGCAACGACGCCGCCGTGGCGCTGGCCGAACACATGGCCGGCTCGGAGGAAGTCTTTGTGGCGCGGATGAACGAGCGGGCGGCGCAGCTCGGCATGACCGGCACGGTGTTTCTCGACTGCACGGGCCTCACGGGCGGCGGGCATGTCTCCACCGCGCGGGACATCGCCATCATGTCGCGCGCGCTGCTGGCGCACCCGCGGATCCGGTCCTATACGACCGTCTGGATGGACAGCCTCCGGGACGGCTCTTTTGTCCTCAACAACACAAACCGGCTCATCCGCACCTACCCCGGCGCGACGGGTCTGAAGACGGGCAGCACCAGTCTGGCGCGGTTCTGCCTGTCCGCGACGGCGGAACGAAACGGCATGGAGCTCATCGCGGTCGTCCTGGGCGCGGACACCTCGGCGCAGCGCTTCGAGGACGCGCGCACGCTGCTCGACTTCGGCTTCGCCCACTACGCCCTGGCCGCCGCCTTCCCCGACGAGGTGCTGCTGCCGGTGCCGGTGCTCCTCGGGCAGCAGGCCGAGGTGCAGCCGCGTCTCCTGTCCGACGCGCGCGTGCTGGTGGAGAAAGCGCAGATGGACGCGCTGCGCCGGGACGTGGAACTGGCCGGGGACGTGCGGGCGCCGGTGCAGGCCGGCCAAAAGCTCGGGGTGCTGCGCGTCTGCCTTGGGGACCGGACGCTGACCACCGTCGACATCGTGGCCGCCGAGTCCGTCGCGCGCCTCACCTGGTTCGACATCGTCGTCCAAATGGGCCGCGCGATATACCGTTCCAGTGAACAGTGAACAGATAACAGACGACAGTCAACCGGTAAAAGCGTCAGTTTTTGACAGACGACGACGGGCGCGCGGGGGTTTTCTCTCCTTATGCGGCAGATTTTGTCTCATTGGGAGGACAATTTTTGTGCGCCTGTCAGGCCAAAAACGAGGGAATTCTTTTAAGTTTTCCCTGTATTTTACGATATATATAGTGTACGGATACAAGAATGCCGCGCAGGCACGGGCAGGCGCGGCCGGCAAAGGAGGCATTACTCTATGGCCATTTCTCCTCTGGGCAATCAGATCCGGCTCACCGGACTGGCCTCCGGGCTGGACACGGATCAGATCATCACGGACCTGATGCGCACCCAACAGATGAAATATGACCGGATGTACCAGTCCAAGACCCAGGCCGAGTGGAAACGCGACGCCTACACCGACGTCAACAACGCGCTGCGGAAATTCCGCGATGAATACGCCAGTTTTCTCTCGTCGACAAACAACCTGCTGAGCGCCAGCACCTACAAGAGTTACCAAGTGGACCTGGCGAGCAACCCGTACCTCAGCGTCACGGCCACGACCAACGCCCGGGACGGCGCTTTTTCTGTAGAGGTCAAGCAGCTGGCCCACGGCGAAAGGCTGACAAGCGCGTCGAAGGTGACGGACGGGGACGGTTTTTCGGCTTCCGCCGTGGCGAACACGGCCGTCGAATCGCTCCCCTTCAAAGATGGACAAATTTCCAGCGGCGACATCACCTTCAAGATCAACGACCGCGAGTTTTCGTTCCGCTCGACCGACTCCCTGAAGACGATCATGGACACCGTGAACGCCAGCGACGCCGGCGTCACGATGCGCTACTCGCAGATCACCGACGCCTTCACGCTGGAGGCGACGGGCTCTGACCACCTCGCGGTGGAGGACGGGCCCAGCGGCTTTTTGGCCGCCGCCGGCCTGAACGGCACGCCCGAAAATGCGCAGAAGGCGCAGATCGTGATCAACGGCGTCGAGTTGGAGCGCGACAGCAACGAGTTTGAACTCGACGGGATCTCCTTCAAGCTGACGGGCGTCACCAGCGACGCGCTGAACTTCAGCGTGAAACACGACGTGCAGGGCGTGGTCGACAAGATCAAGAGCTTTGCCGAGGCGTACAACACGCTGATGGACACGCTGTATGAAAAGCTGACCGAAAAGAAAAACTATGGCTACAAGCCGCTCACCACCGAGCAGCGCGCCGAACTCACGGAGTCCGAAGCGGCGCTGTGGGACACGAAGGCCAAGAGCGGCCTGCTGCACAGCGACTCGTCGCTGCAGACCCTGGCCGACAGTCTGCGCACGGCCTTCACCTCGGCGGTCGGCGACCTCGGCGGGCTCTCCGCCATTGGACTGTCCAGTTCCAGCTACCGCTACCAGCAGGCCTCTCACCTCGAAATCGACGAGGACAAGCTGCGCGCCGCGCTGGAGACGGACGCCGACAAAGTGTACCAGCTCTTTGCCGCGCGCACGGAGACCGGCGGGCGGGTCGACACGGCCGGGTCCGGCTTCATGGTGCGCGTCGTGGACGCTGTCGACCGGTTCACCTCGGAGACGACGGAGGTCAGCCTCAAGTCGCTGAGCCGCACGATCTCCGACTGGGAGGACAAGATGACGGCCGAAAACACGCGTCTCTACAACTTACAGGAGAGCTACTACAAAAAATTCGCCGCCATGGAGGCCGCGCTCGCGCAGATGCAGAGCCAGTCAAGCGCCCTCTCCGGCCTCTTCACCTCCGTCGAATAAAAGGGACGGTTCAACAATCATTTCGCAAGCGATCATTGAACCGTCCCTACGTCACGGTTATCTGTTAAGAACCGTCCCTACGTCACGGTTATCTGTTATCGGTTATCTGTATCTATCCAAGTGGAGGAATCACAATGGCGGCTTATGCCAACCAACAGACAAAAGCCAATCTGTACCGTCAACAACACGCCATGACGGCCGGGCCCGGCGAGCTGACGCTCATGCTCTACGACGGCTGCCTCAAAAACGTCAAGCGGATGCAGATCCATCTCCGGGACCGCGACATGGAGAAGGCCAACGAGGCCTCTCTCAAAGCCCAGGCCATTCTCAGCGAGCTGATGCGCACGCTGGACATGCAGTATGAAGTTTCGCAGGGTTTGTACCTGCTGTATGAATACATGCTGCGCGAATTGATCACGGCCAATGTGAAAAAGGACATCGGTCAGACGGACGTCGTCCTCGAACTGCTGGGAGACCTGCGCGACACCTGGCAGCAGGCCGTCCGCCTCAACCGGCAGCAAATGATGGGAACGGGAGGATCCATATGAAAAACGTCACTGCGATGACCAGTTTTAAGCCGCTCCTGGCCGAGAAGCAGGAGCATCTGGAGGCCATTTTGGAGATTACGTTCCACCAGGCGGACGTGCTGGAGCGCGACGATGTGGACGAACTGCTCCACAGCCTCGACGAACGCCAAGCCCATGTGGACGCGATCAACGCGCTGGAGGCGGTGATACCCGACCGCACGCTGCTGGTGCAGGATCACGAATTCGTGCAGATGGCGATCGCGTGCAACCAACTGCTGGAGCGCATCCAACGGCAGGACTGCCTCAACCAGCAAAAGGCGTCCGACCGGCTCGTCTTTTTGAAACGGCAGACGCGCCGGGTATCGCAGGGCCGCCGCACCGCGCGGTACGACCCTGTCCCCACCGACGCCGGCGCCGCCTATTTTGACCACCGCCGCTAAACGGCGCGGCCGGTGAACCGCGGCCGGCTGCCCGTTTCAGCCCCCTGCCCTCGTCTGGAGGGCAGGGGGTTTTCGCGGCGGGAGGCTGTGGGCAGCGTCCCCTTTTGACAAACGACCGCACATGCTGTATGATGAAGTATCAATCCTACCGTGGCTTGCACCAGGACCCACAACCCAAATTTTCGTTTTTGTTGCCGCGAAGCGGCAACAAGGCATTAACGTGGGTTGCACCAGCAGCCCACAACCTAAATTTTTGTTTTTTGTTGCCGCGAAGCGGCAACAAGGCATTACAGAACCGGGGTGACTCTATGCGCATTGTGTTCGGCGCGGACCACGCGGCGGCGGCGCTGAAGCGTGAGATCATGGACCATGTGGCGGCGCGGGGCCACGAAGTGACGGACATCGGGGGCGAGGGCGACGACTACCCCGTCGCCGCGCAGGCGGCGGCGCGGGCGGTGGCCGGGGGGCGCTTTGACCGCGGGCTGCTGTTTTGCGGCACGGGGCAGGGCATGATGCTGGCGGCCAACAAGGTGCGCGGCATCCGCTG
>JAITDM010000039.1 GCA_031282535.1 Oscillospiraceae bacterium | reverse complement strand
CTCACCGGACCAAAGCCGTTCGCCACCGTATACGAGTTCCACCTCTCCCAGATGGTGGTCGCTCCTTGGGCGATGCTGTAACCCCAGGACGGGTACTGCGTCGTGAGCGCCAACTGGTAGGCGATGTCGCTGTGGCCGTACCGCGTCAGCACGGGCATCAGCTTGTTGACGGACACAAAGCCCACCGACATGAGGCCGCCGTCCGCGGCGATCCGGTCCACCAGTTTTTTCACAAACAGCGGTTCGGTCTCGGGTGTCGTCAGCCCCACGCCCAGCGCCAGCACATAGCCGCTCTGGATGCCGTTGGAGATCGTCCCGTCCGCCCTCACAAACTGCGTGTGGAAGGCGCTGTTCACCTGCGCAAAGCGCGCCCGATAGGCGTCCGCGTCCGCGCTGCGGTCCAGCGCCTCCGCGATGTCCGCCATCAGCGAGAGCTGGTAAGCAAAGTAGGCGGTGCCGACCACATTTTTGTCCGAACTGCCGTCCACCGGTTCGAGCCAGTCGCCGTATCCGCAGGATTGGATGTTGCTCATCCCCATGCGGTACGCCATGTAACGCCGCATCGAATCGTAGCTGTCCGTCAGCACGCGCGTGTCCCCGGTCATGCGCCAGATGGTATGCGGCAGTATGACGCCGCCCGCGTTCCAGACGATGTCATTCATAAAGTTGTGCGGATTCGGCGCGACGTCTCCGTATCCGCCGTTGGCCGCCTGTCCGTCCCGCACGTCCTGCAGCCATTTTTGGTAGAACATCGAGGCGTCCATGTTGTAGAGACCCGTCCCGGCAAACACATGGGTATCCGCTCCCCAACCCATGCGCTCATCGCGCTGCGGGCAGTCGGTCGGGACACTCAGGAAGTTCGAACGCTGCCCCCAGAATGCGTTTTGGTAAATCTGATTCAGCAGAGCGCTGGAACTGTCAAACACGCCGACCTCGTCCATCGCGGACGCCAGCGCAAGACCCCGGATGTCGCTCAACGCGGGGGCTTCGCTCACACCGGAGATCTCCGCATAGCGGAACCCATGGAAGGTGAAGGTGGGCGTCCATGTCTCCTTTTGGTCCGACTTAAAGGTGTACCGGTCAGTCGCCTTGGCCGAACGCAGGTTGGCTGTATACAGCGAACCTGCGCCATCCGGGTTGTCGTTGCCGCGCTGTCCCTGCGGACCATCGTTGAGCATCTCACCGTAGCGGATCGTCGCCGTCTGGCCCGCGCGGCCCGTGAGACTCATCTCCAGAATGCCGGCGAAGTTCTGACCCATGTCCACGATGTACTTGCCGCCCACCTGCCGGATGGAGACCGGCGTCAATGTCCGGATCTGCCTGACCGTCGGACCGATCTGCGCCGTCAGGGCGATGGTGTTGCTGCCGGAGGCGCCCGTCTTGACGCCGAACGCGCGATCGAACAAAACGCCCGCCGTACCCCACGCGCTGTTGTCAAAACCGGGGACAGCCCAGCCGTACTTGCCGCCGCCAAGCTCACGGGTGGCGTCGTAGTTCTCTCCGTCGAACATGTCCGTCTCCAGGATCGGCCCGTCCAGGGAGTATGTCCATGTCCCGTCCGTCACAACGGCCTGTTTCTCGCCGTCCGCATATTCGATCACCAGATTCGCGACCAGCGCTTGTGTGCTGCCGTAGATCCGGTTCCCCAAGATGGAGATGTTCCCGGTGTACCACCCGGGCGCAAGCATGGCGCCCAAGCTGTTGACCGCGTTTTTCGTCACCTGGTTCGTCACGTCGTACGCCTGATATTGCACGCGCGTGTCGTACTCCGTCCAACCGGGGGCCATGTAGTCCTCGCCCACCTTGCCGCCGTTTAGCTGCAGCTCGTAGTGCCCCAGCGCACTGGCGTACACAACCGCGCGGGCAATATATTTGTCTTTGTTTGTAAAATCCTTGCGAAGCAGCGGCACGCGGGCCGCGCCCTGCGGCGCCGGCGCCGTATCGGCACGCAGGAAGACCTCCCGGCCACTGCCGCCGGATACCTTCAGCCGTCCGCCCTCGATGGAGGCGCCGGCACCCTCGTAGCGGTTGACTCCATCTTCAAAGTCGTCAAACGAGACCACGCGACCGCCCGTGTCGCGCAGCAGGATGTTGTCGAAATACCCTGTCTCCGGTACAGAGGAATTCGTATCCTTCGACTGTCTGGCCCCCACGGTACCGATGCCGTAGTGCTGGGCGCTGGTTCTCTGGTCCACCTGCACACCATTGAGATAGGTGGTGAGCGTCCCGTTGTTCACATCCACGCGAAGTGTCACCGGCGCGCTCTCCGCCTCCGCCTTGCTCACGATGGCGTTGACGTTCACATCCCGGCCGTACTCCGACGGCCCGCCGTTCCACAGGTGTGGACGCAGATACATCAGTTTCTCCGCCGCCGGCGCCGACCAAACCGGGTAGTCAAACGTGTTGATCTGCCACATATAAAAATGGCTGCTGTCTTGGGCGCCCAGCACAAACCCCGCCGCGCAGGCTCCGATCTGCACGTCCGTTTGGGCGGAGTATATCTGGCTGTCCGCCGGCCGCTGCCATGCGCGCCACTCCACCGACCCCGTGCCGGTCGGATGGATGACGAGCTGTCCGCCCTCCACCGTGCCCCG
>JAITDM010000096.1 GCA_031282535.1 Oscillospiraceae bacterium | reverse complement strand
GCCGCTCCACCGCGGGCGCGGGGGTGTCTTCGGCGGCCAGCGCGGCCGGAACCGGGCACAGCGACAACACCAGGGCCGCCGTCAATGCCACAGCCAGCAGCGTCTTCTTGCCTTTCATGTGAAACATCTCCCTTTCTTCATTCTTCTTCTGTAGTATTTACAAAACTGCAAAAAAATTACCAATTTTATCCAAATCTCAATCGGGCGGCGGAGGGATGTTCACGCGCGCCAGGTCGATGATTTTGCGGCTGTACGCGGGCAGGTTGATGGTCTGTTTGTACTGCTGGGGGCTGAGCGAAGTGAAGGCCTTGAAATCCCGCAGCATGTGGGAATGGTCGTAATAGCCGGCGTCCACCGCGAAATTCACAAGCGTCTGCCCGCCCTGTGTGTTCATGCGGTGCAAAAAGCTCTGGAACCGTATGAACTTGCAGTACGCCTTCGGGCTCACGCCCATGTGGCTGTGAAACACCTTGTCGATGTAGCGGGCCGAATAGCCTGTCTCCTCTTCCAGTTCCCGCACTTGGATGCCGCCGCCCCGGCTCAGGATGAGACCGAGCAGCGCGCTGAGCAGGCGGCCGGAGGGGGAATCGGTCCAGTCGCTGATGCCGCTCAGAAAGTGGTCGGCAAAGAGGTCGATACGCCGGGTGAACGCGTCTGTCTCCACGATCTGTTCCACAAGCTGCCGGCCGCCGGGCAGGTTCGACAACAGAAGCTGGTTGTTGACGAGATCCGCGTCTTTGATGCCGAAACGGAGCAAGAGGACACCGGGGTGGAAGCGTACGCCGAAGTACGTGACGCCCGGTTCGATGGCGACGCGGGTGTTCTCCGTGACGGTGCCGCAGACGGAGGCCTCTGGGTGGCAGGGATCGCAGGAAAACAGGATGTCGATACAGCCGTCCGGCACGGCCATGATTTGGCTGTTGCTGTGGCCGGCGGTGAAGGAATAAAAGTGCGCCACAGGGGAGTCGAGCAGTGTCTTTTTGTAGTATAGACTCGTACACTGGACAAAAAAGGGTTGGATCGTATACACCTTGGTGAACACCGACCGGAGATCCATAACTTTCCCCTCCGCCACCGCGCCTGAAAATTGTGAATGATGAATGATGAATTGTAAATGATGTATTGTATCCACATCTCCATCGCCGCGTCTCAAAAACAATGCATTATGAATGATGCATTATGAATTCTCTTTCCCCCATTATACAGGAACGGCGGCGGAACTGCCTATGCGCAGATTGTCTATAAATCCTTGCTACATCTTGGCTACATTCGCCCTGCCCTCCGGCCCCGGCCGCAGGGCCCGACGGCGGCCCGCGCGGGAGGCGGGAAACAGACGCAAATTTCGGGCGCCAAGTTCCGGTTCTTCCTAGTTTTGCCCCGCGGAAGTGTGCTAAAGTGCAAGACGTAAATGTATGAGTCACAAAGGCGTGTCTCTCTGGAACGAGTGCGCCTTTGTGACATTTTATTTTGAGAAACGGGAGGAATACAACATGGCCAGCGCGAAAGAGAAAGTCAAGGGTTTTTACACGGTGGACGACGCGATTACCATGGACTACGAGACGACGCGTGACCTTCAGCTGACACACCTGAACCGCGAGCGCACCCTCAGCGGCGGCTGCAAGTACTTTGTCAAGGCCGACGGCACCAAATTCACCGACCACGAGGGCCGGGAGCACCTGGACATGATCGGCGCCGTCGGCGTGGCCAGCGTGGGCAACAACAATGAGTTCATCTGGAATGAGCTCGAAAAAGCGTTCCGGAGCAAACAGTACCTGATGGGCGCGATCGCGTATCACAGCATCGCGGCCGCGTTTGCCCACAACATGGCGCTGGTCTCCCCGGGCGGGCGGCTGACCAAGATGGGCACGGCGACCGGCGGCGCGGAGGCCATCGAGAGCGTCATCAAGCTGGTGAAGCTCGGCACCCGCGGCAAACCTGGGCGGACGCGCATCCTCTCCTGCGAAGGCGCCTTCCACGGCAAGACCACCGGCGCGGTTTCCGTCGGCGGCAAGGAAAAGTGGCGGATGTACCAGCACCCGTTGATGGAGTCGGTGGACTGGGTGCCCTACGGCGACGCCGACGCCCTCGAAGCGGCGCTGGCCCGCGGCGTCTACAGCGCGTTCTTCCTCGAACCGATCCAGGGCGAGGGCGGCATCATTGTCCCGCCGGAGGGATATCTGACCAAAGTCCGCGAACTCTGTACGAAGTACGACACGCTCATGGTGGTGGATGAGATTCAGGCGGGCTGCGCGCGCACCGGAAAGATGTGGGCCGTGGACCACGAGGGCGTCGTACCCGATTGCCTCGTGTTTGCCAAGGGGTTCTCCGGCGGCCTGGTCCCGTTCGGCGGGTTCATCTGCACCGAGGAGCTCTACGAAGCGGCCTATGGCAGCGTGGAGACATGCTGGCACCACACCGCGACATACCAGGAAAATGGCCTCAGCGCCACGGCGGGCATCGCCTCGCTGGAGTTCATCCTCGAAAACGACCTGATCGAAGCCGCGGCCGAGAAGGGCGCGTACTTCATCGGCCGGCTGAAGGCCCTGCAGGAGAAATATCCGACCATCATCAAAGAAGTCCGCGGCAGGGGCCTGATGATCGGGCTGGAGACATACGAGATCCCCGACGCGTACAAAGAGGGCTATGGGGACTATTTCGCGGATCCCATCAACAACGACCTGGTGGAGGTCTACCGCATCCAGGTGAACCACACGCTGAACAACCCGGCGGTGTTCCGTTTCCTGCCGCCGCTCACCGTCACCGTGGAGGAGATCAACTACACGCTGGAGAGTTTCGAGAAGTGCATTCAGGCCGCCCTGGCCCACACCGGACAGACCGGCGCCTAAGTCGGGCACGCCCCGATGCCGGGAGAATGAGAAGAAAGAATGGGAGGAGGGACCTCTGTGAAACTCTCACGCATTGAGATCATCACCAGCCTCTCCAAGTTCAATGAATTGAAGGCGGCCCTGAGCAAAGTCGGCGTGACGGGCATGACCGTAATGCAAGTCCTGGGCTGCGGCGTGCAAAAGGGGACGCCGGAGCACGCCCGGGAGGAGTACGAGGAGATGGAGCTGCGCCCCAAACAGCTCATCACGATCATCACCACAGAGGACCTGACGAAGAAGATCATCGAGATCGTGAAGCAGGAGCTGTACACGGGCCACATAGGCGACGGCAAGATCTTTGTCTCGGAGATCAGCAACGTCATCCGCGTCCGGACCGGCGAAGAGGGCCTGGAAGCCCTCCAGCGCTGACCGGAACATTCACGGCGGGGCGCCGAAGGCGGTATTTACGGCGGGACGCCGAAGGCGGCGTCCCCTACGACGGTGGCGGTATTTACGGCGGGACGCCGAGGGCGGCGTCCCCTACGCCGGTGGCGGTATTTACGGCGGGACGCCGAAGGCGGCGTCCCCTACGACGGTGGCAATATTTACGGCGGGACGCCGAAGGCGGCGTCCCCTACGACGGTGGCAATATTTACGGCGGG
>JAITDM010000213.1 GCA_031282535.1 Oscillospiraceae bacterium | reverse complement strand
TAGAAGAAGGTGGCCGGCTCGCTCTCAATGGGGCCGTCGGTCGTCGGGTACACTGCGACGGCCTTGATCACAAAGGCCTCGGAGCCGCTCGTGCCGGGCAGGGCGATGCTGCCGCCCTCATACTTTTGCGACGCCTGTGTGTGGTCGGGGTTTGGAACCGCCGAGGCGTCCACGGTGCCGGTCTCGGGCCGGTAGACGCCCAGGCCCGTCGTATAGTAGACCTCGGCGCCCACCTGCGTATTGGTCAATGTGACGCCGCTGCCCACCTGATCCGGCCGGTACAGGCCGTTGGTATGGGACGCCGCCGGCGCGCTCGGGCGCACCAGCAAGCTGCCGATGGTGCTATACTCCTTCCCATCGTCGGTCCCATCGTCGGTGTCCAGCACCAGGAGCACCTTGACGGTACCGATCGGTACCGGCTGGATGGTGGCGGAGAGGAAGAAGCCGCTGTAATTCATCATCGTGACGCGGCCAGGGCTCTCTTCCGTGGGGTCCGTCCCGTCCGTTGTGTAATACCCCGCCACTTTGGCGGGCGGGACGGGCGGAGGGGCGAACATGTCCGGGATGTTGTCCGCGTTGATCCACGGGTGCGTCACTGTGATCTGCGGACCGAACCAGCCGCTGCTGTAGACCAGTACGGGCGCCTCGGAGTCGGCGGCCAGAGCAGCGGGTCCGCCCAGGGCAAACAGCGACAGTACGAGGGAGAGACAGAGCACAAGGGAAAGGCATCGCATTCTGGACAAATGTTTCATTTTCCAGTCCTCCTCATTTGTAATCATTGCGGCTGCACATGCTTTTATATAATATCGAAAAACATATGGCGACTGTTGAGGAAATGATCAAATATTTTGATTGAAATTGAGTAGAAAAAGACAGAAAAAAAGCGGGAACCCGGTTCCCGCCATTCATAAGGCTGCGTATTTCTTTTTGCGTCGTACTTGCGACCGCTCCGGCACCGGGAGGCGCACCGCGTCAGGATTTCGCGCGGCGTATGCCAAACAGCGTGCGCAGAAAGCCTTGGAGCAGTCGGGGCGACTTGTAAACGACGATCTTCATACGGGCACCACCTTTGCGTTGGGCGCCTCTGCGCCCTGTTGACAGTGCGCAGAGGGCCGCCAACAGCGGCGCACCCGCCGGCGCAGCACATCTGTTCCAGTATACGGCCCGGCCGGACAAAATGTGACTGCGGCGGACCACACAGCCCACACCGAAATCGGGACGTCGAGGATGCCGTCCCCTATGAAGCGGACCTCACGGCCGCTTCCGCACGGCCCGCACCACCAGCGCGCGGCCATGGGCGATCGCGATCTCCACGGGTTCGCCCGCCCCCAGCGGCTCGTTGCTGAGACCCAGCGTCTCCGTCCGCCTCAGCGCGGCGTCTGTGAGCGGGAAACGCAGACCGCGCAGCGTCACGCCGGAGATACAGCCGTCCAGCGGAATGAGCGAGAGATACACAAAGGCGTCCGGGTCCCAGATGGTCATGAGACCGCCGGTGTGGAGACGAATCTCGTGCCGCGCGTCCACAATCTGCGCGCGCGCGCCCCTCTCGTCGCAGTACTCCAGCAGGCCCAGATTCCCCAGGAAATGGTCGAGGCGGGGCCCGCCGCCGCAGCCCAGCAGGAGGAACTCGTCACAGCCGTTTTGCAGGCCGTAGTCCAGACAGGCCTGTAGGTCCGTCTGGTCCTTCTCCCGGGGCAGACGGATGACCGACACCCCGGGCGGCGGCCAGCGCCCCCCGGAGTCCGCGTCCCCAATCAGCGCGTGGGGCCGCAGGCCGAGCGCGCGCGCGTGGCGCAGCCCGCCGTCCGCGCACAGCACCATGTCGTCCAGCCGCAGATACCCCGGCACATAGTCCGGCTTGCCCAGCGGCGCCGCCCCCAATACCAAACCCCGCATGCCCCGCGCCCCTCTCTGTTCTCTGTCTGTATCTCCCCGCACGCCATCCGTCTCATCTATCCTATCCCATACCGCTCCGCCGTCAAAACGGCCTGCGCTCCGACGCGGCGCGGTAGAGCCGCACATAGCTCGCGTGCCGGGACGCCGGGATCGCCCCGCGCGCCAGCGCCTCCAGCACGGCGCAGCCGGCCACGCCGATGTGGTGGCAGCCGGTGAACCGGCAGGCGCCCTCAAACGGCCGAAACTCGGGAAAGAGATCCCGCAGCGCCTGCGGCCGGATCTGCTCCAGACTCTCGTCGTCAAAGGTGGAAAACCCCGGCGTGTCGGCCGCCCAGGCGCCGCCCAGCATGGGCAGGAGCTCCGTGTGGCGCGTGGTGTGCCGCCCCCGGCCGCCCCGGTGGCTGACCTCGCCCACCCGGAGCGCGAGCTCCGGCCGGAGCCGGTTGAGCAAACTCGACTTGCCCACGCCGGAATTCCCTGTAAAGGCAACCACCTTTCCGGCAATGAATTGTGCCAATTCGTCGACGCCCGCCCCCGTTTCGGCGCTCAAAAGCACGGTCGGATAGCCGACCGCGCGGTACACCTCCGCCAGTTCATCCGCCGGCTTGAGATCGACCTTGTTGAGACAGATGAGCGCGCCGATCCCCTTGGATTCCGCCAGGGCCGTCATGCGGTCGATCAGGAAAGGATCCGTCTCGGGCACGGCCCTGGCGCCGACGATGACCAGCGTCTCGATGTTGGCCACGGGCGGGCGGACAAACGCGTTTTGCCGGGGCAGGATCTCGTCGATGATACCGGAGCCGTCCGGCAGCAGATGCATCCGCACGCGGTCGCCGGGCAGGGGCCGGAGATGGTCCAGCCGCAGCCGGCCGCGCGGCTTGCAGACGACGGAGACATCATTGTCCCAGACGGTGTAAAACCCGCCGACGCCTTTGAGAATCAATCCCTCGCGTTCCGCCATGGTGTCAGGGCAGGTCGCTCATGCGGTACTGTTCGTACTGCACGCTGTCGATATAGACCATCACAGTGTCGTCCGCGTACCCGGACACCTCGCAGGTGTAGTACATGTCGAGTGTACTGACCGACTCGTTTCGGACCATGCTGCTCCCGACGTATACCGTGATCAGCACCCGCTCGGGCGAGGACGGCAGCGCCACGCGCAGCGTTCGGGTGAGCAGCAGGTCGGGCGGCACCGAGGGCGGCGGCGGGTCGACGGGCGCGTACGGGTCGTCCGGCGGCATCGGTTCGCCCGAAGGCGGCGGGGATTCGGCCGGCCCCATGCTGACCTCCACGTCGATCACGGTCTTTTTCTCGACCTCCGTGTTCGCCTCGATGCTCTGTCCGACGATCGTGCCCACGGGTTTGTCACTAAACACGTTGCGCTTGAAGCCCTCGGCGAGTCCCCGCTGCTCCAGCACGCGCGCCAAGTCGTCCACCATGGTGTCCACCAGGTCGGGCACGCGCACCATCTCCGCCTCGGGCCCCTTGCTGACGATGAGACGGATGAGGTCTCCCTCGTGTACGTCGTCGCCGCTCTTCGGTTCGGTGCGGACCACCATGCCCTCCACCAGGTCGGAGTTGACATATTCCGGTTCGCCGAATTTCAGTTTGAGCTGGGCGAGCTCCCGCTGGGCCTCCCGGTAGTTCATGTTGGTGTAGTCAAGAAGCTGGAACGTGTAGCGCCCCAGGCTGAGCGTCACCGTGACCGTGCTGCCCTTCTTGTGCGTCTCGCCCTCCCGCGGGTCCTGCTCCAGGATGACGCCCTCCTCCGCCTCGTCCGAATACTCACCCTCTTCGCTGCGCACGATCACGAAGTCCTCCGTGTACTGCGGATTGTTTCTGACCTCTCTCTCGTAATGCAGCCCAACCAGGCGCGGCACCGGTACGTCCGCCACCGGTTGGTCGCTGCCCAGAAGCTGGGAGATCAAAAACGTGAGGCCCGCCACAAAGACCAGCACCGCCAGCACGCCGGTGAGCACGGTGACCTTGCTGTTGCGGCGGCGGATCTGATAGTCCTCCTCCTCTATGTCGTCCTCTGTCCGCGCCGCGCCGCGCCCGCGCCCCTTCGCCGCCGCGCCGCGCCGGCGGTCGGACGGCGCCGGACGTTCGACGGCGTTCAGCGCCTCCCGGGTCTGCCCCAGCGGCCGGGTCGGTTCCTCCACGGCCGCCTTCTCCTGCGGGTGGAGGCCGCTCAGGTCGTAGTCGAAGCTGATGCTCGGATTTTTTCTAAATTCTTCCAGGTCGTGCAGCATGGCCTCGGCCGACGTGTAGCG
>JAITDM010000151.1 GCA_031282535.1 Oscillospiraceae bacterium | reverse complement strand
GGTGGTCTTGTCGTGTTTTTCGTCGTAGAAGGTCTTGGCGCCGTTCAGCGCCACCGCCGAAAGCAGGCACACCTCGCGCGCGGCGGCGTCCTCCCCCTCCACGAACACGGCGTAGTCGTACTGCAGCCCCCAACTGATCAGGGTCTTGAACGTGTAACCGTTCAGTACGACGACAGGGTCCGTGCGCAGGGACAGTTCGCCGGCGGCGTCTTCCCACACCCGGCCCACCAGGGACGCGTCGGTGCAGGCCACCACTTCCCCGCTCGCGTCCATCACGCCGATGACGTCGTCCACGGCGTCTTTCATTTGGGCGACGATGCCTTGAAACAATCTGCTGGACATGCACACATCCTCCTCAGTACTCCGGACATGGACCGGCCCCCGTCTTGTCGGGCCGGCCCCGCGGGCGGGTTTACAGGACAGGCTGCCCAATCTTGAGCACCTCTCCTCATTTTTATATCTTAGTATGGATCGGTCCATTTTGCAAGAGGAAGTTTATATAATTTATATAAACGTTACAAACTCACGCCGGCGGCACAATGCCTCCCGTTCTCTCATCGGCATTTTGTGGGCCGTTCATGAGCACAATTTCGCATTTTATCGGCAATCTTTACACATTTTTCTGCATTTCCTGGTGTCAGGTGCCAGCAAAGCGCCGCGGCCCCATTGTGCGCCGCGCCGAAACAGGATATAATGATAAAACCAGTGTCCGGCCTCCCGGCCGGGCAAAAAAACCGGCGTCCGGCCCCCCGGCCGGGCCCGTACCACGAACCGGAACAAGGAGGCGCGCTATGAAAGCACTGTTCATCGGCGGAACCGGCGTCATCAGCGAATCCATCACCCATTTGGCGGCCGAGCGCGGCTGGGCGCTCACACTGCTGAACCGCGGCCGGCGGAACACCGCGGCGCCGGCGGGCGTCGAATGCCTCACGGCGGACATCCACGACGAGGCCGCCGTGCGGGCCGCGCTCGGCGCGCGCCGCTTCGACGTGGTGGCCGACTTCATCGCCTACGTCCCGGCGCATGTCGAGCGGGACGTCCGACTCTTCGCGGACAGGACAAACCAATATATCTTCATCAGCTCGGCCTCGGCCTACCAGAAGCCGCCGGCCCACTACCGCATCACGGAGAGCACGCCGCTCGTCAACCCGCACTGGCAGTACTCCCGCGATAAGATCGCCTGCGAGGAAGTCCTGCTGGCCGCCCACCGCGCGTCCGGCTTCCCCGTGACGGTCGTCCGCCCGTCCCACACCTACGACTACAAGACGCTGCCGCTGGGCCTGCACGGCGCGGGCGGCGCGTGGGGCGTCGTCAGCCGCATCCACCGGGGCCGGCCGGTGCTCATCCAGGGCGACGGCACCTCGCTGTGGACCGTCACGCACAGTTCGGACTTCGCCAAGGCGTTCGTGCGGCTCATGGGCCACCCGGCGGCGGTGGGCGAGGCCGTGCAGATCACAGGCGACGAGGTCCTCACCTGGAACCGGATCTACGACACGATCGGCCGCCTGCTGGGCGTGCCCGTGCGGCCGTACCACGTGGCCTCCGACTTCATCATCGCCTGCGACCCCTCGTTCGACGGCCCCCTGCTCGGGGACAAGGCGCACTCCGTCGTCTTCGACAACCGCAAGCTGAAGCGCCTCGCGCCGGACTTCGTGGCCACGACGCGCTTCGACGAGGGGGCCCGGCAGTCGGTCGCGTACTTCCTCGCCCACCCGGAGTGCCAAGTGCCCGACGCGCCGTTTGACGACTTCTGCGACAGGGTCGTCCGCGCGCTGGACGCGGCGGTGTCCGCCGTGCGGGGCGCGTGAACGGCTGCCCGTTCCGCCGGCCGTCGGGGCGGGCTCAGTAGCCGAACGCGCCGCGGAGGGATTCGTCGTTTTCGACCCAGTCCTTCTGCACGTCGTACACCGTGTACGACGTCTTGGTATTGCGCACCACCACGCGCTCAATGCCGGCGTTGATCACCATGCGCTTGCACATGGCGCAGCAGTTTGTGTCCGGCAGCAGCGCGCCGGTCTTCGCGTCCCGGCCGACGAGGTAGAGGGTGGCGCCGATCATCTCGCTCCGGGCCGCGGAGATGATGGCGTTCATCTCCGAGTGTACGGAGCGGCACATCTCGTAGCGCTCGCCGCGGGGGATGTTCAGCGTCTCGCGCATGCAGCGGCCGAGGTCGATGCAGTTGGCCCGCCCGCGCGGCGCGCCGGCGTACCCGCTCGAGATGATCTCGTCGTTCTTCACGATGAGGGAGCCGTAGTTGCGGCGCAGGCAGGTGCCCCGCTCCAACACGGTCTCGGCGATGTCCAGATAGTAATTTTGTTTGTCCGTGCGCGGCACAGCCAACACCCCCCGGTGGCAATTGAGAATGGAGAATTGAGAATGGAGAATTGCCAGTTACTAGCAACTAATAACGCGACCACTAACCACTATACAACAGGAGAGGGCTTTGGCCCTCTCCCGCGGTCGCGTGGCGAACAAACGCTCAGTCGGTCACGAAGGGCAGCAGCGCCAGATGACGCGCGCGCTTGATGGCCTCCGTGAGATCCCGCTGGTGGCCGGCACAGGTGCCGGTCATGCGGCGGGGCAAAATCTTCGCACGCTCGGAAATATAGCGGCGCAGACGGGCGGTGTCTTTGTAATCGATGTGCTCGATGCGGTCCACGCAGAACGAACATACCTTGCGGCGCTTGCGGCCGCGCTGCGGACGGTCTGAAGCCATCGGACATGCTCCTTTCACCGGACCCGGGCCCCGCAGGCCGGTCCCCCGGGTCCGTCTTAATTGTAAAATAATTCCATTTATGGGCCCCGTGTCAGAACGGCAGTTCGCCGTCGTCCTCGAGTTCGGCAAAACCGCCGGGGGCGGGGTCATTTGCGGCGGGCGCCGGCGCGGCGGCGCGGGGCACGGGGTTGGGATTGGGGGCGGCGGACGGGTCGGCGCCGGAGGCGCCGCGCTTTTCGGCAAAGTGCACTTCGTTGGCCACAATCTCAAAGCTGATGCGGTTGTTGCCTTCCTTGTCCTTCCACTCGCGCTGCTGGATGCGGCCGGCCACCGCCACGAGCTGCCCCTTTGTGAACCACTTGGAGACAAACTCGGCCTGCTTGTCCCAGCAGACGATGTCTATGAAGTCGGCGGTCTGCTGCTGCGGGTTTTCGGCATTGGACCGGTACCCGCGGTCCACCGCCAGGCGGAAGGACGCGACCGGCGTGTTGTTCTGGGTGTGGCGCAGTTCGGGATCTCTGGTGAGTCGTCCCATCAAAATGGCTTTGTTCAGCATGACAGCCCCTCCTTGCTCGTCTTCTTCCTTGATTTTGCCGGTGTTTTTGTCGCTTATTTTGATTTATTTTTCGTCTTTGCAAATGGTGAGCCAGCGGAGTACGTTTTCGGTGATGCTGAAGACGCGCTCCAGTTCCAGCGGGAACGAGGGCGCCGACTCAAACGTCATCAGCACATAGTAGCCGTCCGCCACGCGGTTGATCTCGTAGGCAAGCCTGCGCTTGCCCCACTCCTCCACGGCGGTCAGCGTGCCATGCGCCTCGACCAGTTCCCGGAACTTCTGCACCAGGGCGGCTGTCTCTTCTTCGCCGAGCGTGCCGTTCAGGATATACATGGTCTCGTACTTGGCTGTGATTTTCGCCATTGTTTGCACCTCCTTTTGGACATATGGCCCCCGGACGGCGACGTCCCTTTCGGTGCGCCGGGAGCAAGGATGCGCCCAAATTATGATATGGACACTTCTTTTATTATACAGGATACCGGGCGGATGTCAACCATCAATCGACGCCGCGGAGCAGATTGTGTCAGATTGCTGTTGCCAAGGGGCCGGGAACCGGGTATAATACAAAGCGGAAACGTCAGAAGCAAAGCGGGGTGGACCATGAACAATCTATACAACGTGAAGCTGACGGACCTCATCGACGAGTTCAATCTCGAGGTGGTCTATCAGCCGCCGCAGATGGAGAAGACACTGATCGTCACCGACGACGTAAACCGCCCGGGCCTGCCGCTGGCCGGCTTTTTCGACTACTTCGACGCCAGCCGCATCCAGGTCGTGGGCAAGGTGGAGGCCACTTTTGTCGAGCGCTTCACAACGGAGCGGCGGCGGAAGGCCTTCGAAAAACTGATGTCGAAGAAAATCCCGGCGATCATCTTCTCGCGCGGCATCGAACCCTTCCCGGAGTGCATGAGCCTGGCCGAACAGTACGAGGTGCCCGTCCTCTCGACGATCGAGTCGACCTCCCATCTCATGAGCGCGATGATCGCCTTGCTCAAAGTGGAGCTCGCGCCCCGCATCACGCGGCACGGCGTGCTGGTGGAGGTCTACGGCGAGGGCATCCTGCTGCTCGGCGAGAG
The DNA here is from genome assembly GCA_031282535.1 of Oscillospiraceae bacterium. Taxonomy (GTDB): domain Bacteria; phylum Bacillota; class Clostridia; order Oscillospirales; family UBA929; genus JAIRTA01. The sequence goes on along the minus strand of JAITDM010000151.1, from coordinate 768 downwards.
CGGCGTCGGCAAATCGGAGACCGCCATCGAGCTCGTGAAGCGCGGCCACCGGCTGATCGCCGACGACGCCGTCGAGATCAAAAAGGTGTCGGCCAAGACATTGGTGGGTTCGGCGCCCGAGCTCATCCGCCACTACATCGAGCTGCGCGGCATCGGCGTCGTGGACGTGCGGCGCATCTTCGGCATGGGCGCCATCAAACAGACGGAGAAGGTGGACCTCATCATCAACATCGAACAGTGGGACGAGAACACCCAGTACGACCGGCTGGGGCTCGAAGATCTGACCACACGGATTCTGGACGTGGAGATCCCCTCTCTCACGGTGCCGGTGAAGCCCGGGCGGAATCTGGCCGTGATCATCGAGGTGGCGGCCATGAACAACCGCCACAAGAAGATGGGCTTCAACGCGGCGCGCGACTTCACCGACCGGATCAACACCCATTTCGAGGCGAGCAGCCTGCTCGGAGACGATCTATGACGGGTCTCACGGGCATCGCGGCGGACCTGCACACCCACACGCTGGCCAGCACGCACGCCTTCTCCACGGTCATGGAAGTCTGCACGGCCGCGGCCGCGGCGGGGCTCGCGGCGGTGGCCATCACCGACCACGCCCCGGCCCTGCCGGACGCGCCGCACGAGTGGCACTTCGAGGGGTCCGACCTGCCGGCGCACTGCGCGGGCGTGCGCCTGCTGACGGGCGCGGAGGTCAATGTGCTGGACTGGGCGGGCACGGTCGATCTGCCGGCGCATATCCTCGCCCATCTGGAC
>JAITDM010000137.1 GCA_031282535.1 Oscillospiraceae bacterium | reverse complement strand
CCCTTCGCCGTGGCCGTCGCGTGCTTCGGATACAAGACGTCGTCCACAGGCGGCACGCCCGTATCCGCCGCGCCCTTGTGGTAGATGATCTTCACGTCCGGCGCCTTCCGCCACACCGCGTACACCGTGGTGTCCGCCGCGATCCTCAGGATCGCCGCCTCGGGCGCCGCCGCGGCCGGCGACTTCGCCCAGCCGGCGAAGTCATGCCCCGTCGCCACGAGCTGGCCCACGTTCCCGGGCAACGTCACGTCGGCGTATTTCTCAACTTCGGCAGCAACCGGCACGGCGCCGCCCTTCTTCTCGCTGCCCGCGGGCAGGTTCTCGTTGTAGAGTACCTTTACGCGCTGCGCACTCACCCAGGTCGGGTACAGATTCACGCCGGTCTGTATGCCCTGAATCTGAGACCCGACGGCATACTGGAGCGCACCGCCGGACGTGCCGGACCAGCCTTCGAACTCATACCCAACGCGGTACAGCGGCGACGCCCCGTCATTCCCGAGGACGGCGACATTCTCATTGATAAGGTATCTGCGGCTGTCCACCGGCGGTACGCCGCCCGTCGCGTTGCCCGCGTGGTATGTCACCGTGACGGTGGCCGGCGGGTCGGCGGGGTTCAGCGTCCAGACCGCGTAGACGACCGTATCCTTCCGGATGTCGTCGATCCGGGTGATGCAGCTCGCCGCCGGGGCGTCCGGGCGCAGCGCCCAGCCCTGGAAGTTGTAGCCCAGCAGCTTCAGGCCGCTGCCGCTTGCCAGCGTGATATTCTCATATTTGAGATGCGTCTCGGCTTCCGGCAGGGCGGCGCTGCCCGGCGCCCACTGCGCCGTCTGGCCCTGGTAGACCGGCCGGTTCGCATCGTACGTCACCGTGACCTCCTTGGGCGGCGCATAGGTGAAGATCAGCCGTATGTCGTTGCTGGCTGGCGCCGCCATCGAGTAGCCGCCGTTTGTCGCGGCGATCCGCCCGTTTGTCGCGGCGATCAGCTCCGCCATCGTGCCCGCGGTCACGTCCCATGTCTTGATCTGTATGTCGCCGCCGTCGCCAACCAGGCCCTCGGAACCGCGCAGCGTGACGGAGGTGAGCCAACGGCCGTCGATGCTCTCCGGGCCGTCAAACGTATAGGGCGCCGGCATGTCCGGGTACATCGCCCGCACGTCCAGATCGATCTCGAAAGGCTGCGGCAGCCCCTCAAAGACGAGCTTCAGGTTGCCCTGCTGGTACATGACCTGCGGCGCGTCGAAGGTCATGTTCCGGGTGTCGTCGTCCACATTCTGATACGCGAGAACCGTCTCGCCGTTGGTTTCCAAAATTTGGTTTACTTTGTCGCCCGGATTGTCCAACCGCACCCGGTAGGTGAGTGTCGCCGCACCCTGTACGGGGCCGTCCAGCTCCCATATGAAGGTCGGTGTTCCATTTTGGCGCTGCTGCATCACGCGCCCTTGGCTCACGGTCAGATGCTCGGTGACATCTGCCGCCGCGTCGGTCGCCGGGGGCAGTTCGCTGCTTCCCGCGGCCTGGAATGTGAAGCCGCTGCCCACCGGGATAGAGACGGCGCCGTTTCTCACCGCGGAGACCATATCGTTCCCGATTTTGCTGAACGCCGGGGCGATCTCGTCTTCGTTCCCCTGATACTGGTAGTGGCCGGCGTTTGCGATACCGCTCAAGAACCCAGTCTCATCTCTGCCGCCCACCGCCACCGTGATCAGCTTGCCGTCCGTGTGTGTAAGGTCAGAGTTAAACTCGTATGCCTCAGGCACCTTATATTCTTTCGCCGCGGCGGTGATCTGGCTCTGTTGCGCCTCGCTCTCAGCCTGATCTATATCCGTCAGCAAGATGGTATATTTCGTGGCGTTCGCATTATTCCCCGTGGGGTTCTCGGGCGAATAGTCGCCTTGGGCATGGTAGAGCTGGCTGTGTGCAAAGTTGATGGCCACCTCGACAGAGGGCTTCTGCTCGCCATCGGGGATGGCAGCGGGGATTCTTGTCATCATTGCGAGGAGATTGTTCACGTTGTCCGTCTGGACATTGCCTCCGATGCGGATCGGCGCCAGAGGTTCTTTGTTCAAGATCTCCTCACTGTACGAGCAGATATACGCGCCCACCCGGATGTTCCCCGCGAGGTTCGGATTGTTCGCCAGCGACTGCACCATCTCTGTCGCGACTTTGACGACAGCCTCTCTCGCGGCCTGATTCTGGCCGACAGACATGTCGATCAGCAGCATGATGTCCAGATCCTGCGAACTCGTCACCGTGTTGGCGTCAATCTTCAGTGTGACTTCCCACGTGTCGGCGGAGACCCGCCGGACCGTCCGGCTGAGCTCGGCGTCCGCACCCGGGTCGCTCGGCGCACGCTGCAAGCGGTTCGCCGGCGTGAAGTAGAAGGCGATCTCCTTGTTCTCATCATAGAGAAGTTCGTAGAGGCCGTGCATGGTGCCGGACCGGTCGTCGTCCACCTCGCAGCCGAGCAGGCTGTATTCTGTCTTCGGGTCGAGGGCTTTCACGTTGATGGTCTCAAGCGTGCCCATCGTCTCCGTCAGCGTTTTGGTGAAGACCAGCGTATCCTGCCATTCGCCCGTTTCTTTATTCAGAGAAGTTATATACCACCGGGCCGTGACCGTCACCAGTTCGTCCGGCGCATCCTCTTCGACGGTCAACTCGCCTTTGGCGGACGTTTGATCTTTCAGGGGCGTCTCGCCTTTGACAGACGTTTTATCTTTCAGAGACGTCTCGCCTTTGACAGGCGTCTCGTCCCGGGTCGTCTCCGTTGTGGCCGTGCTCCCGGTCGTTTCGCCGCCCACGGTACCTTCCGTACCCTCGGCAGGCGCGGCGTCCTCGGCAGGGCTCTGGCTCCCGGCGTTCTCGTCAGACGTCCGGTTCTCCGCTTCCGAGCTGTCCTCTTCGAACTGCGCCGCGCCGTTTTCTGTCCCGCCGTTATTCTCATCAGTGAGAATTTTCGGCCTGGACGCGCCGGGGGCCGCCGACGCCGTCTGGGCCAACGGCGCCGCGAAGAAGGTGAGGACCATGACCAAGGCCATGACCCACGCCGTCAGTTTCCTTGCATGTCCAACGCTTGTTTTCCGATTTGTCATCTAGAAACCACGCTCCTACAAGTAAGTTAACACACCGCGTTGCGGATGTATTTGTTTTACAACGTCTCCCATTATAGGCCATGCGGCGGCGCTTTCCTACTACCCATATAGGCTGTTTTTGTCCTTTTTCTCTGTATTTTCCATTTTTATTTTCCTTTTTCTACCATTTTCCCTTCTGTTAAATTCCCGCTTTTTAGAATAATGCATTATGAATTATGCATTATGCATTCTCAAAAAAGGACCGCCCCCCGGATAAGGGGGCGGTCCTTTTTTGACTGTGTGCTCGTTCAGGCCGTCTTCGTGAGCCAGACCTCGCTGCCGTCCGGCCGGATGCGGACGTCGTAGCGGTCGTGGTCTGTGGAGGCCTCGATGATGTCTGCGTAGGCCCAGTGGCTCTTCAGCAGGTCGGTGAATGTCACGATGTCGCTCGGGATGTCCTCCGCGCGGAGAATGCGCTGCAGCATGCGGTTGGTCACCGTCACCACCTGGGCTCTGCTGATCCGTTCGTCCGGCCTGAAGGTGCCGTCCGGGAAGCCCTGGACCCAGCCGCGCACCGCCGCGCTGTTGATGTACCGGAACGCCCAGTGCGCGGACGAAATGTCGCTGAACGCGTTCTCGGCCGTGTCGTCCAACCTCTCGAAGCGGGCCGCGATGACGGCGAACTCCGCTCTGCTGATCGGCCTGTTGGGCTTGAAGGTGCCGTCTGAATATCCCCGCAGGATGCCGAGATTCTCCAGATAGGCCACCGCCTGCGCGTACCACGCGCCGCTCTGGACATCCCGGAAGTTGGAAAGGCGCGGCACTGTCTTCTCATCGTCCGCCAGCAGCCTGAAGAAGATCATGGCGATCTCGGCGCGGGTGATGCTTCTCTCCGGCCGCACCGTCCCGTCGGGGTACCCGAAGATGTACGGGATGTGCCAACTCTCGAAGGTCGCGAGCGGCGCCGTGTCGTCGCCGATGCCGATGCCGGTGTCCCCGCTGTTTGGAATGATGCTCCACCTCGCGTAGAGGACCTTGTCTCCCACCGTTGTGATCTGCCACACGCCTTCGGACTGCACCAGCTGCGTGCTGCCGTCCGCGTCCAGATACCAGCCGGCGAAGGTGTATCCGTTGCGGGACGCGACGGGGACGCCGACGGGCAGATCTTTGATGGTGAATGACGTCGGATGGTCCGGCGTGAGGCGCCCGCCGCTCAGGCTCTTCGCGTCGTAGGTGATGGTATAGCGGTCGGGGGCATCCGGATCGTCCGGATCGTCGCCCCATCTCGCCCAGAGCTCCAGGTTGCCTGTCGTGTTCGCCGGGATCGTCTTGACGACCGTCTTGTAGGTGTCGTCCGTATACCAGGCGTTGAACGTGTAACCGACGCGGCCTGTCAGATCCTTCAGGTTGATCGGCAGATCCGCCGCCGTGTACGTCGTCGGGTTCGGGTTCGCGGCCCCGTTCACGTTGCGGTACGTGATCTTGTACTCGCCCGTGCTGGGGATATTGCCCCACTTCGCCCAGAACTCACGGTCGCCTGTGCCGCCCCGCTCGATCCCCGTCACCTTGCTCGCATCGCTCAAGCTGCTGTCCGTGTACCACCCGTTGAACGTGTATCCTACACGGCTCAGCTCTTCCAGCTCCAGTTCCGCGTCCCGCGTGTCAAGGCTCGTGTACGTCGTCGGGTTCGGGTTTGCCGCTCCGTTTACGTTGTGGTATGTGATGGTATAGGTGGTCGGGCTGGCCGACCACGCCGGGTACAACACGTAGTTCTCGGAGATGTTCTCAATCCGGCCGCTGCCGTCCGCCAGATACGCGATGCCGCCGCCTATTGTCGTCGCCCATCCGATCATGTTTCTCCCGTATTTGAACAGCCCGCCCGTGTTCTCAGATACGGACACTGTCTCATGCTTCCGGTATTCCACAGCCGCCGGCGGTGTCCCGCCGTCCGCGTCGCCGCTCCGGTATTCCACCGTATACGTGATCGGTTTGTCAGGCTTGGTCGGGTCGCCGGGATCACTCGGCCCCCCGGGCTCCCCGGGCGGTATCGGTATCCCGTTCCAGATCGCGTACACCGTCACATCCGACGTGATGTCCACGATCTGCGTGATCGCCGCCGTCGGCCCGGGCTTCAATGTCCATCCGCCAAAGTCGTACCCCAGCACCACCAGGTCCGCCGACGGTGTCGCCAACGTCGCCGTCGTGTGCCGCAGATACCGCGCCGCCGCCGGCACTGTTCCGCTCTGGTGCGTCGCTCCACTCGGCAGATTCAAATCGTATGTCACCGTGTGCTCTATCGTCTCACCGCTGAACACCGCGTACAGATGTACATCCCCCGTGATGTTCTCAATCTTCGCCCCCGCCTGATAGTCTATCGTCGACGAATCCGTGTTCTTCGACCAGCCTACGAAGTTTTTGCCCGCCTGTACCAGCGGCGGTGTCCCTGTATTTCCCAGTACCGTCGCGTCCGCGTGCTTTAGGTACAGGTTGCCGTCCGTCGGCACGCTGCCGCCCGTCGCCTGCCCCGGGTGATAGATCACATGG
>JAITDM010000007.1 GCA_031282535.1 Oscillospiraceae bacterium | reverse complement strand
TTGGGCGAGGCCATGTCGATCTTCGCGCGCAACACCCGCGCGCCGTTTGGAAACGCGCCGGCCGTCATGCGCCTGAAGAGGTCCAGGTTCTCCTCGACGGAGCGCGTCCGGTACGGGCTTTCCCGGCCCGGCTCGGTCAGCGTGCCCCGGTATGCGCGGATCTCGTCGGCGGTGAGGTCGCACACGTAGGCGAGACCCTTCTCGATGAGCCGAACCGCGCACGCGTGCAGAAAGTCGAAGTAGTCGGACGCGTGAAAGACTTGGTCCCATTCGTACCCCAGCCACCGGATGTCCTCCTGAATCGCCTCTACATATTCGACCTCCTCTTTGGTGGGGTTCGTGTCGTCGAGGCGAAGGTTGCACAGCCCGCCGTACTTTTCGGCCGCCCCGAAACTGATGGAGATCGCCTTGGCGTGGCCGACGTGCAGGTATCCGTTCGGCTCGGGCGGAAAACGGGTCTGCACCCGGTCGTACACCCCCTCGGCCAGGTCGCGGTTGATCGCTTCATGGATAAAGTTGACGCCCGGTTTTCTCTCTTCCAAATTCAGACACCCCTCTTTGTCTTTCTCTTCACTGTAAACTATTGGAAATATATTGAAATATTTGGATTTTCAGTCGTTTGGCGGTCAATCTTTCAGCCAGTGGTGCTTGGGGTTGCGCCGGACGGAGGAGACGAGGCCCATGGCGGCGAACACCGCCACGATGGACGACCCCCCGTAACTGAAGAACGGGAGGGTGAGGCCGACCACCGGCGTGAGCGCCAGGCACATGCCCACGTTGATGATCGTCTGGAACAGGATCATGCCCGCCACGCCCACGCAGACGGACGCGGAGAGCTCCGTCTTGGCCCGGGTGGCGATGTAGAGGCACCGCACGACGATGATGCCGAGCAGCAGCAAAATGGCGAGGCAGCCCACGAGGCCCAGCTCCTCCCCGGCCACCGAAAAGATGAAGTCGGATTCTTTGACGGGGATCTTCCCGAGCTGCGTGTGGTTGCCCTGGTAGAGCCCCTGCCCGAACAGCCGGCCGCTGCCGATGGCCGTCTTGCTCTGCAGCGACTGGTAGCCGTAGTCCAGCGGATCGAGTTCCGGCCGGAAGCCCACAAGGATGCGCTGCCGCTGGTAGTCCTGGAGTGAATTCCAGATCAGCGGCGCGGCCCCCGCGAGCAGGGCGCCGGCCGCGGCAAACCAGCGAAAGTGGATCCCGGCGCCGAGGCACATCGCGAAAAAGATGCAGGCGTAGGCGACGATCATGCCGCTGTCCTTTGATGTGTAAAAGATGAGCCCCGCCATGCCCGCGAAGTGGAACCCGAGCATGCCGATCGACAGAATGTGGTTCAGCCGCTCCCGCTGGGACAGTTCATACATCTGTTTGGCCAGCAGCAAAATGAACCCGATCTTCACGAGCTCGGCCGGCTGGATCGAAAACGGCAGGAACTTGGGCTCCAGCCAGCTCCGGTTGCTCGCTTTTTCGCCGCCCCAGACAAGGAGCAGACACATAAACAGGACGTTGAAGGCGAGGATCCACTTCCAAAAACCAGCCACCACCTCCACCTCGACGAGGGACAGCAGCACAAACAGTACGACGCCGATCAAAATGGCGCCGCCCTGCACCAGCAGCTGCCGTTTGGACTGCCCCCCCGCGGCGGTCGCGCTGGAGATGAGCACCATGCCATAGGACGCGGCAAGCAAAGACACAAACAGCAGGAACATATCGGCCGTGCGCAAAAACCGCCCCACCGCCTTACGCGCCTCTTTCACCCCGTCACCTCCCGATCCATCGTTTCCCGGCCGCAAACCGCGCTTGGCGGCGTATACGACTCCGTGTTATAATAGTTATCATACACCATGTCGGCATCCTGCGCAAGAGAGGGGGCGGTTTTGTATGCGGACAGTCTCGCGCGGGCCGGAGGAGACGCGGGCCCTGGGGCAGCGGCTGGGGTCTATGCTGGACGGCCCGGCCGTCGTCGCGTTGCGCGGCGGGCTCGGCGCCGGCAAAACCGCCTTTGTGGGGGGCCTGGCCCGCGGCCTCGGCGTCGAGGACCGGGTGACGAGCCCCACCTTCGCGCTGGTGCACGAGCATGCCGGGCGCCTGCCGCTGTTTCATTTCGACCTCTACCGGCTCGGCGGTCCGGACGACCTGGACGCGCTCGGCTGGGACGACTACCTGGACCGGGGGGGGGTCTGCGCCGTCGAATGGAGCGAACGGGCGGACGGTTTCTGGCCGCCCGACACGATCTTCGTGACGCTGGAACCCCACCCGGAACACCCGGATTGGAGGGTCATCACCTGTGACCATCTTGGCGCTTGACTCATCCTCGCTCTCGGCCTCCGCGGCCGTGGTGCGGGACGGCGCGCTGCTCGCGCAGAGCTTTCAAAACAACGGACTCACCCACTCCCAGACCCTGATGCCCATGGTGGAGGCGCTGCTGCAAAACGCGCGCCTGACGCTCGCCGAGATGGATCTGATCGCCGTGGCGCACGGGCCCGGGTCGTTCACCGGTCTGCGCATCGGCGTGGCCGCCGCCAACGGCCTCGCGTGGGGGCTGGGGCGGCCCTGCCTCGGCGTCTCCTCGCTGGAGGCCGCCGCGCAGGGCGCGGCCCACTGGGGCGGGCTCGTCTGCGCCGTGCAGGACGCGCGCCGCGGCGAGGTGTACAACGCGCTGTTTTCATCGGACGGCGGCGTGCTGACGCGTCTCACGGAGGACCGGGCGCTGCCGCTCGCGGCGCTTTGGGCCGAGATGCAAAAAAAGAACCCTGTCCTGGTTGGAGACGGGGCGGAGTTGTGTTATAATGAGCGAAACGGCGCCCCGGCGCGCCTGGCCCCGCCGCACCTCCGGTTCCCCGGCGCCTGGGGCGTGGCCTGTCTGGCCGCCGCCCACCCGGACCGGGACAAAGCCACCTACGCCGCCCCGGTCTATCTCCGGGTCTCAGGGGCCGAACGGGAACGCAAAGAGCGGCCGGCCGCCGGCGGCGATTCGCAAAAGGGCGCGCCTGCGAAGAGCGCGTCTGAAAGGAGCGTGTCTGTATGAGCCGTTTTCATCTGCTCGAGCACCCGCTGATCCAGCACAAGCTAACCATCCTGCGCGACAAGGACACCGGCGTCAAGGAGTTTCGGGAGAGCGTGGGCGAGATCGCCATGCTCATGTGCTACGAGGCGACCCGCGACCTGCCGCTTGAGGAGGTCGACGTGACGACGCCCGTCGCCGGCGCGCGCGGCCATGCCATTGCGGGGAAGAAAATCGCCGTGGTGCCGGTGCTGCGGGCCGGGCTCGGCATGACGGACGGCATCGTCCGCCTGATCCCCACCGCCCGGGTCGGCCACATCGGCCTGTACCGCGACCCGGACACGCTGCAGCCGGTGGAATATTACTGCAAGATGCCGCCCGACATCGGCGAACGCGACGTGCTGATTCTGGACCCCATGCTGGCCACGGGCGGCACCGCCGTGGCGGCCTCGCGGATCCTCAAAAATTTCGGCTGCCGTTCCCTCAAGCGCATGTGCATCCTGGCCGCCCCGGAGGGCCTGCAGGCGATGCAGTCGGCGCACCCCGACGTGGACATCTACGCCTGCGCGCTGGACGAGCGTCTGCACGAACACGGCTACATCGTCCCCGGCCTGGGCGACGCCGGCGACCGCATCTTCGGCACCAAGTAGGGGGGCGGCTTTGACGACGCCGTGCTCGGCGCAGCGCCGGATCTTTTTCCGGCATATTTCGCAAAAAGCCTCGCGAATACACCCAGTATTCGCTGCGTTTTTTGCTTCATCTGCCAAAAAATCCCTCGCCGCTGCATCCGGCAGGCGCCGTCAGAGCCGCCCCTAGGGGGCTTGCAGCGACGTCATCAGAGCCGCCCCTAGGGGCTTTCAGCGTCTGCGGTGCTGGCGACGGCGGTCTTCCCAAAAATCCTGGGATTTTTATCTCTCAGAACGTCACCCGAAGCTTTCAGCGTCGCCGGTGCTGGCGGCGGCGGTCTTCCCAAAAATCCCGGGATTTTTATCTCTCAAAGAACGTCACCCGAAGCTTTCAGCGTCGCCGATGCTGGCGACGGCGGTTGCCGCGGTAGTTGCCGCGCATGCGGGCGCGGCGGCGGCGGGCGTTGTAGACGATCACAAACACCACGTAGAGAATGAGCAGCGCCGCCACACCGGCCATCGTATACTTGACCCAGTCCCGGTCAAAGAAATTGCGAAAATCCTCCGCCACCTGCTGGGCCTCGTCCCGCTCCACGTCGCTTGAGGCCACGAGCGCCACTGTGCCAAATTCCCTGTCGCCATAGCGCAGGGAGATGGTGCCGAGCACCTGGCCGCGCGTCACCGGGGCCGTCACGGCGCCCTCGAAGTTCGGGGTGATCTTCCGGTCCACGTCCGACGCCTCCAGGTCGTTGGGGACCAGCGCCTCCAGATTTTTCTGGGGCACAAGCATGACGGAGTCCTTCTCCTTGCCCTTTTCGACGACGACCTCCCGGATTTGTTCCGTCGTCTTCAGCAGCGGCTTGACGCTGAAATTGGCAAACCCCCACTCGAAGAGCTCGGCCGTCTCCACAAAACTGAGAATCCGTTTTGTCTCCTCTTCCTCCCGCGCGCCCATGACCACGCTGATGAAGTACAGTCCGTTCTTCTCCGCGCTGGAGACAAGGCAGTACCCCGCCGCGTTGGTGTGCCCCGTCTTGATGCCCTTGGCCGGGTAGTAGAGATACTGCCTCTCCGTGTTGTTGGAGATCAGATGGTTCGTCGTGTACAGCGCCCGTTCCTTCTCCCACTTGTTGGTGGGCGGGATCGCTTTGGCCGCCGTGTTGCAGATGATCATGAACTCGGGGTGCTTCATGGCCTCCCTCGTAATAAGGTAGATGTCCCAGGCCGTCGTGTAATGGTTCTCGTCGGGCAGGCCGTGCGTGTTGACAAACTGGGTGTTCTCGCAGCCCAGCTGCGCCGCCCGCTCGTTCATCAGCGCGACAAAGGCCTCGACACTGCCGGAGACATACTCGGCAATGACGTTGCAGGCCTCGTTGGCGGAGGAGATCAGGGCGCAGTAGAGATAATTCTCCAGCGTCATGACCTCGCCCTCCTGTATGTTCTGCGTGCTGCCGCCCGGCACCATGTCCGCAAAGGCCGTGGCCGAGGCCGTGAGCAGGTCGTCGAGCTTGCCGCGCTCCAGGGCGAGCAGGGCCGTCATGATCTTGGTCAGACTGGCCGGGTAGGCCCGCTCGCGGATGTTTTTCTCAAAGAGAACCTCTCCGGAGTCCGAATCGACCAGCAGCGCCGTGTTCGCGGTGACGGTGATGGGCGGCAGTTTGGCCGTGGCCCTCGCCGGCGGGGCGGCCGCGGCAGCCGCCAGCACCAGCCAAATACAGAGTCCGCGCACCCACCCGCGACGCGCGCGGCGCGCCCTCTTTTCATCTCTCCCCATACAAAAAACCCCCGAAAGACATGACAATTTGTTTTTGCAATTTTGTCTTGCTAAAATTTGGATCCCGCGGTTTTCCCGTGCCAGGGCTCCCGGATGATTATATCAAACCGGGGGACGGGATGCAAGCCGCCCGGGGTTGGGAATTCCCGGACGACCGCGCAAAGCGCGGTAGAGATTGACACCCTCGCGGGCGAAAGGAGGCGATTTTGTGCGAAGAAGGCTTACATTTGTCACACTGACACTGTGCTCGCTGTTCGCCGCCTTTTGCCTCGGATACTTTTTGGCCGGCCGCACGCGGCCGGGCACCTTCTCGATCGTCGCCACACCCCAGGACCGGCCGGACAGTCTCCCGGCGGCCGCGGCCGCCGCGCCGCCGCCCGTGAGTGCCCTGCCGCCGGCCGAACCGGAGGCGGAGGCGGCGCCCGAGACCACACCGGAGGCGGCGACAGCGACGGAGCCAGAGACACCCGGGACGCCGGCGGGGCCGGCCGTCATCACGGGGCCGGAGGACAAGGACGCCGTGTGGCAGCCCATCGACATCAACCGCGCGACGGCCGGGGAACTGACCGACCTGCCCGGCATCGGCCCGGTGCTGGCCGAGCGCATCATCGCCTGGCGCACGGAGCACGGCGGCTTCTCCGACCCGTCGCAGCTCATGGAGGTCTCCGGCATCGGCGAGAAACGGTACGCGCAGCTCAAAGATCTGATCACCACGGGCTGAGGACGCCGGAGAACGGATATGTAAATATTTGGTAAATTGTGCAAATGAGAGGATCGGGAACGTCTGTGAGAGTGCTGCTGGTGGACGACGAGCGACTGCTGGTCAAAGGGCTTAAATTCAATCTGGAACACGAGGGGTACGAGGTGAGCTGCTGCTACGACGGCGAGAGCGCGATCCGTCTGGCGCGCGAGAGCGCCTTCGACCTCATCATTCTGGACCTGATGATGCCGGAGGTGGACGGGCTGGAGGCCTGCCGCCGCATCCGCGAGTTTTCCGCCGTCCCCATCATCATGCTCACCGCCCGCAGCGAGGACACCGACAAACTGATCGGTTTTGAGTACGGGGCCGACGACTATGTCACCAAGCCCTTCAACATCATGGAGCTCAAGGCGCGCATCCGGGCCATTTTGCGTCGCGTGGTCGTGCAGCAAAACCAGCAGGCGCCGCCGGCGGAGACGCTGCAGATCGGCAACATCACGCTGGACATCTCCCGGCACAACGCCTCCGTGGACGGGCGTTCGGTGGAACTCACCGCCAAGGAATTCGACCTCGTGGAACTCCTGATGAAAAACCCCGGCCGGGTGTACACCCGCGAGAGCCTGCTGGACATCGTCTGGGGCTACGAGTACCCCGGCGACATCCGGACGGTGGACGTCCACATCCGCCGCCTGCGGGAAAAATTGGAGATCAGTCCCGCCAAACCGAAATATCTGCTGACCAAGTGGGGCGTTGGTTATTTCTTCTGCCGGCCGTGACGGCGGCGCGGCGACGACGGGGGGTGCGCGGCATGGCAAACAAACCGGCGAACCGGCGGATCACCGGCCGGTACCAGTTGAAGATCGCCCTGTCTTACATCGCGATCATCGTGCTCATGCTGGTGCTGCTGAACATCTACCCCGTCCTCGTGTCGCGGGATTTTTTGTTTCGTTTCAAGCAGGAGAGCCTCACCGCCCGCGCCGATCTCATCGCCTCGTCCCTCTCTTCGCTGGAGACGCTGAACGCGGAGGATGTGGGCCGGGTGATCGAGGTACTCGGCGACCGGGGGCTCTCCCGGATCGTCGTGACGGACGCCGAGGGGCTGGTCGTCTTTGACAACGCCGCCTCCGACAACGCGCGGCAGAAGTATGTTCTTTTGCCCGAGATTTTTCTGGCGCTCGCGGGCAAGGACGTCTTTGTGAGCCGTTACGAGGACGCGGCGTTCGAGAGCCGGGTCGCCCTGCCCATCATGAACCCCAACGGGCCGTTCGGCGCCGTATATCTCTACGAATACGACGCCGACCAGGCGAAATTGATCCGCGATCTGCGCTCCAACATCGGCGGCATCTCCGTGATCATCGCCTCCGTCGTCATCATCCTGAGCATTCTGATGTCGTCCGCGCTGGCCCGCCGCGTGGGCGCGCTGTTGCGCGCCATCCGGTTGGTGCGCGAGGGGGAGTACAGCCACCGCGTCCTGATGCGCGGCCGCGACGAGCTGGCCTTCCTCGCGGACGAGTTCAACGCGCTCACGGGCCGCCTGCAAAAGACGGAGAACGCGCGGCGGCAGTTCGTGTCGGACGCCTCCCACGAACTCAAGACGCCGCTGGCCTCCATCCGGCTGCTGACGGACTCGATTTTGCAGACGGAGAACATAGACACGGACACGATCCGCGAATTTGTGGCCGACATCGGGGACGAGAGCGACCGGCTGGCCCGCATGACGGAGAAGCTGCTGGCGCTCACGCGGCTGGACGCGGGCGCTTTCGTGCCCATGACCGTCGTCGACCTGAAGGCGGTGGCGTCGCGGGTCGCCCGCCGGCTCGCCCCGCTGGCGGAGCACTACGAGGTGGCTGTGAGACTCCAGCTGGACGAGGGCTGCCTCGTGCGGGGCAACGAGGACGACATCTTTCAGGCGGTCTTCAACCTGATGGAGAACGCCATCAAGTACAACAAGCCGGGGGGGCTGGTGCGCGTGTCCCTCCGGACCCGGAGCGGCCGCGCGGTACTCATTGTGGACGACACCGGCATGGGCATTCCGTCGGAGGATCTGTCCCGCGTGTTCGAGCGTTTTTACCGGGTGGACAAGGCCCGTTCCCGCGAGGCCGGCGGCGGCGGGCTGGGTCTCTCGATCGTGCAAAAGACCATTGAGCAATACGAGGGCGACATCACGCTGGACAGCCGCCTCGGCATCGGCACCTGTGTGACGGTCAGCTTTCCGCTGGCGCAGCAGCGCCCCGAAGACGTCGCCGGGGACGTCTGAACGGTTGGTTCGGGGGATCTTTCACCAACGTGGGTTGCACCGGCAACCCACAACCCAAATTCTTGTTTTTGTTGCCGCTTCGCGGCCACAAGGTACCATTGGGGGAGGCATCTGTCGTGGTGTAGTGGGGCATCCGTCTGTCGAGGCGCGCGGCGGCCGCGCGGCGGCGCGGCGCGGCCGTCTGTCTGGCGTTTCTCTGTCTGCTGGCCGGCTGTCAGGGCGCGGGCCGGCCCACCCCCGCCCCGGCCGACGGTCTCACCGTCTACTATGTCGCGGACTGGGAGAGCGGCGCTCTGGACCAGATGCTCGCGCCCTTTGTGTTCGACGCGGCGGGGGTGACGGACCCCATTGCCTTTGCCGCCGGCCATCTGCTCTCGGCGCCGGAGGGCGAGCGGCTGCGGTCCGCCTTTCCGGCGGGCATGCGGGTGCTGTCCGCCTCGCTGGAATCGGGCACGCTTACGGTCGATCTCTCCGCGGCGTCCGCCTTCTCCGGCGCGGCGGTCACTGTCGCCGGCGCCTGCGCCGCGCTGACGCTATGCGAACTGCCCGACGTGCGCGCGCTGCGGCTGACGGTGGAGGGGCAGCCCTGCCCCGAGCTCGACCGCGTCCTGACCGCGCGCGACTTTGTGACGGACTCTCTGGCGCTGCGGCCGGTTGAGCGGCAGCTCACGCTGTACTTTGTTTCCGCCGCCACGTCGGTGCTGACGCGTGAGACGCGCGTGGTGTTCATCCGCGAAAACGAGTCCGCCGAGCGCTATGTGGTGGAGGAACTGCTGGGCGGTCCCAAGCTATCCGGCCTGCTGCCGCTCGTGGGGTTCGACATTTCTCCCCTGAGCGTCCGGACGGAGGGCGGTCTCTGCTACGTCAATCTGCCGGCGGCATTCTACGACACCGAACCGGAGGTGCCGCCGGAGCTGGTACTGGACGCCTTTGTCCTCTCTCTCACCGAACTGCCCGGCGTCGAGGCGGTCCAATTCCAAAAAGACGGCGCCTCGGCCTTCTTCTATGGCTCCCACTCCCTCTTCGACCCCCTGCCCCGTCCAGAGCTGTCGTGAAAATTTATCCTTTACATGCATCGCACACGGTGGTATAATTAGTATGCAATTGGGACAAAATAAAACTGCAAAAGAGGTGAGATGGTGATCATCAAGTCTTCTAAAGCAATCCGCAACGGCTACAAGGACATCTCCGCACTGTGCAAGGCCACTCATGAGCCGGTGCATTTGACCGTCAATGGCGAAGGCGACTTGGTTGTTATGGATATAGGGGCTTTTTATCGACGGGAAAGGATGCTTGACGTCCGGGCGCAGCTGCTGGAGGTGGAGGCTGACCGGTTGCGGGGAGCGCCGGATTATCCCGCACGCGAGGTCATTGCCGAAGGTCGGGCCATGTTGCGCAGCTTGACTGGAGGCACGTCCGGTGAATGAATTGCCAAAATATACTGTCCTGGTGTCCGCCAAAGCCAGGGATATGCTTTTTGAACACGCACGCTTTCTCGCGCAGGCAAGCATAAAAGCAGGGGAATCGTTATTCGATCAGTTTGAAGAAAAGGTCGATTCTCTGGAAGAAATGCCGGAACGATGTGCATCCTATGAAAACCCTTGCCTGCCTTGTGGGAAATATAGAAAACTGGCGTTGGAGAAATATCTGTTAATCATCTTCCAAGTTTCCGATGACACGGTGTATATCGATCTTATCCTTGACGCCAGATCAGAGAATAAGACTCTGCCTAATTTTTGAACCACACGTCACACGGCGGCTACCCTTGCCTTTAGTGAACGATTCCTACTGTCAAGCCTGTATTGGCCTTTCTGCGTCAACTTATTGCCCTGCCGGGCACAGCAAAACACACCGCCAACCGTAGGTTGGGCGGTGTGTTTTTGGTGAAGCATAGACATAAATGCGTCGGCACCGCTGGACGTGAACAAGGCCACGAAAAAGCAGATCAAGCGGCGCATGCAGGAGACGTATGACGTGATCCAGGCGACGCCGGAGATCGGGAGGCAGCGGACGAAGTAGTGTTAATTTATCCGGGTTTACAGCGACTACATGCGGTATATCCAAGTCTCTGGGCCTCTGAGCGTTCTATTGAGATCTTGGACTGTCGAAGATAGCTGCAAGAGCCCCGATGATACTTTTCGCCGGTTTTTGTGATGTAGACAATAACATCGCTTGATGGCTCTGACTCTGGCTCCAGTTCCGGTTCTGGCGTCGGTGTCGGCTTAACGGTTGGTTTAGGTTTAGTCGTTGGTGTGGGTGTGGGTGTGGGTGTTGGCGTTGGCGTTGGTTTAACGGTGGGCTTAGGTGTGGGTGTTGGCGTTGGTTTAACGGTGGGTTTAGGTGTGGGCGTTGGCGTTAGTGTCACGCTATCGGTGCCACGTGCATTTTCCTCGCGTCTATGTTCAACCTCTTCGCTCGTGGTCTCCTTAACGTCGACATCAATCTCCTGAGATGATGTTGTCAGATCCTCTGTTGCGGCATCATACCCGGCTCTGTACCCATCATAATATGCGTTTGGGGTATCTTCTACGATAGCATTTGGAGCAATCTCCTCGACAAAAGCTTGCGGAGACGGCTGATCTGGCGTTGGCGTCTCAACAGGGCGTACCGCGCATCCGGATAGCAGGACAAGGAACAAAAGTAACACTGCGGAAATAGCGAATGCAAGCCTCTTCATATCCATCCCACTTCCCTTTTTATCTTTGTGATATGCGAAAAAAGTGCAATACATACGATTTCGGCAGATATGTCTACAAATTTAGTATACATCAAAATTCTGGAAAAATCAACAAATAAACGGAAAATCACCCGAAGCCCTACGACGCACAGCAAAACACACCGCCAACCTACGGTTGGGCTGGTACTGGACGCCTTTGTTCTCTCTCTCCGAACTGCCCGGCGTTGAGGCGGTCCAATTCCGAAAAGACGGCGCCTCGGCCTTCTTCTATGGCTCCCACGCCCTCTCCGACCCCCTGACCCGCCCGGAGATGTCGTGATCTGCTGACTTTCACATTGCCGAGAACATCTGCATCCTCTCTTCCCCGGAGGCCGTCTGGCGGAGAGTATCAAAATTATTTCGCGGAACTTGCGAAACAGGGCGTGGTGTGGTATGCTATCAGCAAAGGGGTGGCACGATGGGCGCAAACAAAAGATACAAGGACAGCGTTTTTACACTGCTGTTCGGCGAACCGGACAAAATGCTGGAACTTTACAACGCGCTTTCCGGCACGAACCTGCCGCCCGACACGCCGGTCGTCGACGCGACGCTGGAGGATGCACTCTTCATGGACCGGTGCAACGATTTGGCGTTCGTCATCGGGGACAAGATCGTCGTGTGTTTGGAGCATCAGTCCACGATCAATGAAAATTTACCTTTGCGTCTGTTGATATACATCGCACGGGTGTATGAGAGGATCATCGAAAACAAGGCGATATACCGGACGCGGCTGATCAAAATCCCGAAGCCGGAGTTCTACGTTCTGTACAATGGCACGGAGGACTTCCCCGACAAAAAAACGCTTCGCCTGTCGGACGCGTTCAAGGACGATGTACGGCGCGGCGGACTGCTGGACTTGGAAGTGACGATCTACAACGTAGGCGCCGGGCGCAACCGCGAGATCGTGGCGCGCAGCGAATCGTTAAATGGGTACGCAGTGTTCACTGAGCGAGTGCGGCAATACCACGCCGCTGGTTTGTCGCTTGAAGAGGCAATCAAAAAGGCTGTAGACGACTGCGTTGCGGACGGTATACTGGTGGATTTTCTGAACAATCGATCATCCGAGGTGAGGAACATGTTGTTTACGGAATTCAAGCTCGACGACGCCATAGAGGTTTGGCGCGAGGAATGGTTCGAGGAAGGCGTTGAGAAAGGGATATACAAAGTCGCCAAGAACATGATTGCCCTAAACATGCCGCCCGAGCAAGTAGCGGCGGCAACAGGGTTGCCTCTGAATGAAGTGGTCAAGTTGTCAAAAAAAGAAGAACACTAAAATTTTACACGAACTTTTCGTATGTCATCGGGACAAAAAAAGCAGAAACACACCGCCAACCGTAGGTTGGCGGTGTGTTTCTGGTGACCCACCGCGGATTCGAACCGCGGACAACCTGCTTAAAAGGCAGGTGCTCTGCCGACTGAGCTAGTGGGTCGGATGGGGCTGCCGTTGCTTGCGCAAAAGCAGTCGTCCCCCCCTCTTCGTCCTTCTCCCCCTCTGCTGAAGACGAGCGGACTGGCTGGGATGGCAGGACTCGAACCTGCGAATGCCAGAGTCAAAGTCTGGTGCCTTACCGACTTGGCTACATCCCATCGTCTGTCCCCCCGGGACACCGGCGTTGTCAACGGGCGCCGCGCAGCAGCCGGCAGGCCCAGGAGCCTCAAAGCAGTTACTTAAATATAATATAATAAATTCGCGCCTTTGTCAACGATTTTTCAGGCCAAGAAAATCCATTTTCTGGATTTTCTTGGCCTGAACGTGCCAAAACCCTCACTTATGGACGACGACAAATGTCAATTCTCAATTCTCAACTCTCAATTCTCAATGTCAATTGCCGTCACACTTTCGCCGGTACGATCTTGATCGCCGTGGCGGGCAGCGTGGTTTCGCCGACCACGATGTCCTGGATCTTGGCCACGTCGCTGGCCAGCAGCCCGCCCTTGGGCGGGGCTACGACAATGTTGACGCCGCTCTCGCTCAAAAACGCCACGCAGTCGGCAAAACCCTTGGCCTTGACAAGTTCCTCGATCTGCGCCTCCTTCAGCGTGTCGCGGGCCAGCGACTCCAGCAACGCCGCGGCTTTGTCCCGCAGGGATTGATCCCCTCCCTCCTGCCCGGCGGTCCGGTTTAGTATCTCGAGCGTGCTGTCGCGGGCCCGCTGGCGCGAGAGCCGGGCCTGGGCAAAATAGCTGTCCGCTTCCCCGCCCGGCGAGGCGCTCTGTACAATTGTGTCCGTGCCCGGCTCGATGACGCCGACGTCGACGCCCGCCAGCGGGTCCCCCGCCTCCGGTTGGACGTCGTGCACCTGTAACAGGCCGTCCGCGCCGTCGAGGAAGGACCCCATCTCGTCGGACAGGCCGTCCTCCGACCGGTTGTCGCTCCAGCTCAGATACAGCGCCACACACACAAACAGGATGACCGTCATGATCACGGCGTTGCGTTTCCAGATCTTCATTCTGCTTTCCTCCCTGTCCTGCTTTTCTCCATGGGGATCACGGCGATCTTGTCGCTGCCGAGTCCGGTGAGCGCCGCCACCGACTCCACCACGCGCAGACAGACCGACGGGTCCCCGCCGCCGTCGCACACGACAAGCGCGCCCTTGAACTCCGGATAGACGCGGCCGACCACCATCGGTCCGTCCCCGCCGCCACCAGAGGTCACCACCGTCTTCACATCCGTCCGGACGTCGTAGTCGCTGAGGCGGCCGTCGTCCCACGAGCGGCGCTCGCTGACGCTCTCCTCCTGCGGGAGCAGCGTCTCCATGTCGGTCCGCAGCGTCAGCACCACCCGGACGCGCCCCACCCCGCCGGCGGCCGACAGCGCCCCGGCCAGATGTTCCTCAAACTCCGCCAAAGAAAACGTGACCGGCGGCTGCGGCGCCGACGCCTCCGTCGGCCGGGAGGCGGGCCACAGGAGCAGCAGGACGCCGACCGCCGCGATGAGCAGCACATACCGGTACCGGCCCAGCCACGCGGGGAGCCTGACGCCCGGTCCGCCGAGGCACCCGTCCGTCTTCATGCGCTCACCTCCGCCGCCCAGGTCTGCCGCCGGGCCGGGATGCCGAGCGTCCCGGCGATCCACGCCCCCAGGGCCTGGGCGGCGTCCGGGTTCGGCTTTGTCCGGGGCCGCAGGTGCACGGCATACGGCACCGGCGTTCCGTCCGCCTCCGCCCAAACCGTCACCTCGGCCGTGAGGGACAGCCCCCTGACGCCGGCCTCGCTCACAATATATGCGGCTGTCCTCTCCGCTATGAGCTCCTTCATCACACGCACCTCCGCTTCTTTCACCCCGGCCAGACGGCGTTCGAGTTCCGCCCGGTGGACTTCGCCGGCGGCTTTGAGCCCCCCGCCTCCGAGGCTGCCCCG
>JAITDM010000037.1 GCA_031282535.1 Oscillospiraceae bacterium | reverse complement strand
CGGCGGGGACCTTTGTGCAGGGGGCGTCCCTCGAACTCTCGTGTGACGCGCCCATGCGGCCGCCCTTTGACGCCTATCTCCAGGGGGGGCTCACCTACGAGGCGGGCCGGGCGGGCGTGCTGACCGCCGCCGCGGCGCTGCTGGGGGGGACGACGTGATCATTTTGGGCATCGATCCGGGCCTTGCCACCGTGGGATTCGGTTTGATCGACGCGGAGCGGGGGCGGCTGCGGCACCTGCGCCACGGCGTGGTGACGACGCCGGCCGGCGTGCCGCTGCCGCGGCGGCTGCTCTCGATCGCGGAGGATGTGGAGGCGCTGCTGTCCGCCTTCCACCCGGAGGCCGTGGCCGTGGAGGAGTTGTTTTTCAGCAAAAATGTGACCACGGGGCTCGCGGTGGCCCACGGCCGCGGCGTGATCCTGGCCGCCGTCGCCCGGACCGGGCTCTCGGTGGCCGAGTACAAGCCCATGCAGGTGAAACAGGCGGTGGTGGGGTACGGCGCCGCCGAAAAGCGTCAGGTGATGGAGATGACCCGGCAGCTACTGGGGCTTTCGTCCGTGCCCAGGCCGGACGACGCCGCCGACGCCCTGGCCGTCGCCATCTGCCACGCCGGCACGGCCTCTTCGCTGCTGGGGCGCGTGCCGCCGGGGTGACGGACCCGCCGCGCGGGAAGTCGGGGTCCATCGCCTGGGACAATCAGGCCGTACGGCAGGTGGAAGGTCATACAAAAGGCCCGCCGCATCTTGTGGTTTTCACAAGATGCGGCGGGCCTTATCGGTCTTTGTCGGCGCCGGGACGCGCCGGATTCAGCCCGTCACAGCGTGTAGAGCTCGTCGCTTTGGACGACTTGAATTCCATTTTTTATCAGTACTGCCTGGGCGCGTTCGTTGTTCTCCACGCGGAAAATCACGTAGGCGTTGCCCTGCTGCCGCGCGATGAAGGCGTACGCGTACTCGACGCTGATGCCCTCCGCCGCCAAAACGCTCAGCGCCCGGGCGAGGCTGCCCGGTTTGTCCGCGACGGACACCGCGAGCACCGGCGTCACCGAGACGACGCACTGCGCGGCCTTGAGCACCTCCAGCGCCCGTGCCGGTTCGCTGACGATGAGCCGCAGGATGCCGAAATCCATGGTGTCGGCGATGGACATGGCGCGCAGGTCGATGCCGGCGGCGCCCAGTGTCTGCGTCACCTCCGCCAGACGTCCGGGGCTGTTTTCCACAAAAATGGAAATCTGATCGATCGCCATTTGTCTTCCCCCTCGTTGTTGTAAAATTTAAAGGCCCGGGTATTTAGATCTTGCGCTTGTCAATGACGCGGACGGCCTTGCCCTCGCTGCGGGCGATGGTGCGCGGCGCGACCAGCGTCACCTTCGGGGAGATGCCCAGCATGGCGCGCAGCGAAGCGAGCAGTTCCTCCTCCCGGGTGGAGATCTGCTTGACCGTGTCGGAGAACATCTCCGGGGTCATCTCCACCTGGACCTCGAAGGTGTCCGTGTAGTTGACCCTGTCGACGATGATCTGGTAATTCGCCGGGAACCCGGCGCCGAGCAGCACCGTCTCGATCTGGGACGGGAAGACGTTGACGCCGCGGATGATCAGCATGTCGTCGCTGCGGCCCATCGGTTTCGACATCTTGATGAGCGTGCGGCCGCAGGAGCACGCCTTCCGGCTCAGCACGCAGATGTCCCGCGTCCGGTAGCGCAGCAGCGGGAAGGCCGTCTTGCTGATGCAGCTGAAGACGAGCTCGCCCTTGGCGCCCTCCGGCAAAATCTCGCCCGTGTCGGGGTCGATGACCTCCGCGAGGAAGTGGTCCTCGTTGACATGCATCCCCGTCTGTTCCTCGCACTCAAACGACACGCCCGGCCCCGAGATCTCCGTCAGCCCGTAGATGTCGTAGGCGCGGATGCCCAGTTTTGCCTCGATGTCGCGGCGCATCTCCTCGCTCCAGGCCTCCGCGCCGAAGATGCCGGCTTTCAGTTTGATCTCGTTCCGCCGGCCCTGTGCGGCGATGGTCTCCGCCAGGTACGCGGCATAGGAGGGCGTACAGCACAGGATTGTCGAGCCGAGGTCGCACATAAATTGGATCTGCCGGTCCGTGTTGCCGGAGGACATGGGCAGCGTCAGCGAGCCCACCTTGTGGGAGCCGCCGTTCAGGCCCGGCCCGCCCGTGAACAGGCCGTAGCCGTAGGAGACGTGCACCACGTCGTCTTTTGTCCCGCCGGCCGCGGTGATGGCCCGGGCGCAGCATTCGTCCCAGAGGTCGATGTCCTCCTGGGTGTAAAACGCCACCACGCGCCGGCCCGTCGTCCCGCTGGTGGACTGGATCCGCACGCAGTCGTGCAGCGGCACGGCGAGCAAGCCGTAGGGGTAAGCGTCTCTCAGGTCGTCCTTCGTGAGGAAGGGCAGCTTGGGCAGGTCGTCCACCGAACGGATATCGTCCGGCCCGACGCCTTTCTTGTCCATCAGATCTCTGTAGTAGGCGACGTTTTGATAGACGTGCCTGACTGTGCGCACCAGTCTCTCCGACTGTATGGCCCGCAGTGCGTCCCGGGACGCGCATTCCATCTCCTGCTGATAATACTTCACCGTTCCCCCGCCTTTTTTGAAGATTTACATGAATCGTCATTCTGCCGGACTCCGCACAACCGTTGTCCGCGAAGCGTCACAGCAGTATGGACAGAATTATCGCACATATGGCGGGAAGTGTCAAGTGATTTTGACGGGAAACCGCGAAAAACCCGTTTTACCAATGGAGAATGAAGAAGGGAGCAGGGAGAATTGTTTTCTTGCGGAGCGCACCCGCTGTCGGCGCCTTTCTTGACTTTGCACATTGTGTGCAGTATAATAGCCGCGTCATGAGGCGTTTTTATGAAAATGGAGAGGAAGTGTTGTTTTATGCGATCCAAGCGGGCAAACAAAACCGCATCACTTTTTTTGGCGGTATGTTTTGTGTTGGTGATGATATCGCTACCGGCGCTGGCGGAAAACGAAGCGGAGATACAGCCGCTGGCGGCGGCGGCGACGGTGACGGATTTCGCCGGTTTGAAGGCGGCGATCGCCGCCTTCAACGACAGCGCCGCCGAGGACACGACCATCGTGGTGAGCGGCAGCATTGACATGACCGAAGATCTCGCCGTCAGCAACGCGGACTGCGTCCTGACGCTCACGGGCGGCACGCTGAGACGCGCCGCGGCCGACGTCTATTTGCTGCGCGTCGCGCCCGACGCGGCGCTGATCTTGGAGGACATCACGCTGGACGGGGCGAAGGGCACGTACGGTGCGGGCATCATCGGGCTGGTCTATGTGGCAGGCGGCGCGCTGACCCTGCGGGACGGCGCGATTTTGCAGGACAACGTCTCAAATTACGGCGGCGGTGTGTTTGTGTTGGCCGGCAGCGTTGCCATGAACGGCGGACAGATCTCTGGCAACACGGCTGCC
>JAITDM010000032.1 GCA_031282535.1 Oscillospiraceae bacterium | reverse complement strand
TCGGGAGAGGAACGTCAAACAGATGCATATGTATCTGGTGTTTACATATTTGAGAGACAACTTCATTCAATATGTTGTTTTTGACGCATCTCGCCCATGGTCGAATCCTCAGGGATTTGTGAAGGAATTTCAGAGAACAAGAGGACCCACGGCAACAGTGAGATTGTAAAAAAACAACGGCCCCACCGTGGGGCCGTTGTTTTTTAAGAACAAATATTTACCCAATACACCCTGCCGCCACGGGGCGGCGGTCAGTTTACGAAGGTCTGCCGCAGTTGGTCTACGTCGGTGGCGGGGGCGGGTTGGACGGGATACCAGCCGCGGGCGTTCATGGATTGGAAGAGCTCGGACTGAATCGCATGCCCGTCTTTTAGAAGATCCAGAAAGTCGTCGCGCAGGTTGACGTCGACGCATTCGCCGGCAAAGGTGTTGTAGTTGCCGGAAAGAAACTTTTCGCCGGAGAGAAAGTCGTTCAGAATCTCCTTGTCCCCCAGCAGACCGCTTGTCGCTTGGCTTGTCGTGTTCATGATGCCCTCCTACCGCAGATGATTGGTCAGCGTGTCGAAATGCCGCTGATGCCGGGCGGCAATGCCCGTGAACTGGTTCTTCAGCGCCGCGTCGGTGCACTGTCCGGCCATCGTCCGGTACTTTTTGACAAGGATCTGCTCCGTGCCGAGCAGATCCTTGAGGGCCGAGCACTCCTTGGTCGTCAAATTGGCCATTGGCCTCACTCCTTTTCGGCGCCCACGCGCCCGATTTTCACCGGTAGTATGCGCCAAAGCCGATAGGAGTATGTATCTCACTGCGATTTGCCGCCGACAATCTTGCAGGGTTGTACGTTCCAGATCTCCGAGGCGTAGAGACCAATTGTGTGGTCCGAAGAAAAATGCCCCGAGAAGGCGATGTTCGTGAGCGCCATGCGCTGCCAGGCCTCCTGGTCGCAGTAACGCGCGCCCAGCCGCGCCTGCGTGTCCGCGTAGCTGTCGAAGTCGCGCAGCACAAAGAATTCGTCGTTGTACTGCAGGAGCGAACGCGTGATGTTGTTGAACTCGTCGTGCGGCACCCGCGGGGAAAGCCCGCCCTGGAGCTGCGACAAAATGCGGCTCAGCCGCGTGTCGCTCTCCGCCAGCGCGGCGGCGTTGTAACCGCCGTTTGCATAGTAGTCCAGTACATCGCGGACTTTGAGACCGAAGAGGAAGAAGTTGTCGTCCCCCACCAGTTCGCGGATCTCGATGTTCGCGCCGTCGTCCGTGCCGACCGTCACCGCGCCGTTCATCATAAACTTCATGTTCCCCGTACCGGAGGCCTCCTTCGAGGCCGTCGAGATCTGCTCGCTGACGTCGGAGGCGGGGAAAACCAGCTCGGCGATCGGAATGCCGTAGTTTTCGAGGAACACAAGCTTGATGCGCCCGTCCACGCGGCTGTCGTTGTGGATCACCAGGGCCAGCTCGTTGATGAATTTGATGATGTTTTTGGCGTAGTAGTAGCTCGGCGCCGCCTTGCCGGCGATGATGAAGGTGCGCGGCGTCATCTCGAGCGCCGGGTTGTCGCAGATCTGGTTGTAGAGATGCAGGATGTGCAGGGCGTTGAGCAGCTGACGCTTGTAGGCGTGAATCCGCTTGACCTGCACGTCGAAGATCGAGTCCGGGTCCACGGCCACGCCGTTGTTCTTCATGATGTACGCGGCCAGACGCTCCTTGTTGTGCCGCTTGATCCGCCGCAGCCGGTCCAGCACCACCGGATCGGCGCGGAAATCGAGCAGCCCTCTCAGCCGCTCCGGCGCCGAAATCCACTTTTCCCCAATGAGCTCGCTGATCATGTCCGTGAGCGGCGGATTCGACTTGATCAGCCAGCGGCGGTGCGTCACGCCGTTTGTCTTGTTGTTGAATTTCTCCGGGAAAAACTCGCAGAGCTCCCGCATGACGACGCTCTTCAGCAGCTCGCTGTGGACGGCGGCCACGCCGTTCACACTGTGCGACCCCACGACGGCGAGATTGGCCATCTTGACGACGCCGTCCGAGATGATGGACATGCGCCGCACGCGATCCGGGTCGTTCGGATACGCCCTCGTCAGTTCGAGACAGAAGCGGCGGTTGATCTCCTCAACGATCATCATCATGCGCGGCAGGAGCTCCCGGAAGGTGTCGACCGGCCAGGTCTCCAGCGCCTCCGGCAGGATCGTGTGGTTCGTGTAGGCGATGATGGACGTGGTCTGCGCCCAGGCGTCCTCCCAGCCCATGCCCTCATCGTCGATCAGGATGCGCATGAGCTCGGGCACGGCCAGCGCCGGGTGGGTGTCGTTGATGTGCACGGCGATGCGGTCGGAGAGATGCGCGATGTCCAAGTGCTTTCGCTTGAAGCGCCGCACGATGCTCGTGAGACCGGCCGACACAAAGAAATACTGCTGCTTGAGACGCAGCTGCCGGTTTTGGTAGTTCGAATCGTCCGGGTAGAGCACCTCGGAGATGGCCTCCACCGCATAGCGGTTCGAAACGGCGTTGATGTAGTCCCCCCGGGAGAAGGAGGAGAAGTCGAAGTAGCTGTCGATCGCCTCGGCGCTCCAGAGGCGCAGCGTGTTCACCGTGTTGTTGTGGTAGCCCAAAATGGGCATGTCGTACGGGACGGCCAGCACGGGCACATAGCCCACGTGCTCGAAATGCGCCTTGCCCGTCTCGTCAAACGAGGTCTCGACCCGCCCGCCGAACTTGACCACCACGGCCTTGTCCTGTTTGCAGATCTCCCAGGCGTTTATCTCCCGCAGCCAGTTGTCGGGCAGTTCCACCTGGTAGCCGTCGATGATCTTCTGGGAGAAAAGGCCGTACTTGTAGCGGATGCCGCAGCCGTGCCCCGGCAGACTCATGGAAGCGATGGAGTCGAGAAAACAGGCGGCGAGGCGGCCCAGCCCGCCGTTGCCCAGCCCCGCGTCCGGCTCGACGCCGAAGAGCTCGTCCAGATCGATGCCGAGCTCGGCGAGACCCTGCCGGCAGATGTCGCCCATCCCCGTGTAGAGCAGATGGGCCTCCAAAAACTTGCCCACCAGGAATTCGAGCGAGAAATAGTACACCTGGCGGTGCCCTTGAATCAGATAGGTGTCGTTTGTCTTGATCCACTTGTCGTTGATCGCGTCGCGGAGCATCGAGGCCAGCGCGACATACTTGTCCGACAGGGAGGCGTCCTCCAGCGACTTGCCGAACATGGAGGCGATCTTCTTCTTGTAGCTGCGCTTAAACGTCGCTTTGTTCGCAAACATGGTATTCCTCCGTTACAGGGTGCGCCGGCCGCCATGCCGCCGGCGGCGCCGTCTCTTATATCAATCATCTATATCAATCATCGTGCGGGAACGCCGGTAAAATAAGAGATTTTAGAAAAATATCTCGAAATACGCCGGCATAAACAGGAATAAAATGGAAATTGGACGCCGCTCACTACCATCGCGGACGCAGCGCCGCCAGGACGGAGAGCAGGAGCAGATGCGCCGGGTAGAAGGCGTAAAAGAACCATTGCCGGAGACGGTCGTGCCGGCCCGCGCCGCCCTTCTCGCCGTTGTACAGGGAGATGGGGATGAGCGCAAAGGCGGCGCAGGCGAGGAAGAGGGACCATTCGAGACCGTACCGGCGGGAGAAGAGGCTGTACAAAAAGAAGACCGCGTCCGCGGTGAGAAACGCCGCGACCCGGGCCGCGGGCTGGCCGCGAAAGCGGTAGAACACAAACGTGAACAGCACGCCGAAGGCGCCGTAGTCGGTGTGCAACAGCTCGCAGAGCGCCGCGCACGTGAGCAGGGAGAGCAGAGACGCCACCGACAGGCCGCGCGCCTCGAAGTGGTCGTAGAGCCAGATGGCCGCCAGCGCGAGGGCCAGCGTGAAGAAGACGTTCTGCGAGGAAAATTCCAGCGGTCCCCGCGCAAACAGGAGATCGTACGGGATCTCCGAGAGCAAAGCGAACAGGGACAGCCGCATCAGATACCGGCGGGGGCTGCGGGTGTGAAAATACCCCTCGGCGATCAAAAAACAAAACAGCGGCATCGCCAGCCGGCCGACGAGGCGCATGGCCGGGGCCAGGGAGGCCAGCGGCTCCGGCATCATCGGGGCCAGGGCGTACCCCAGGTGGTCGATGAGCATCGTGGTAACGGCGATCAGTTTCAGCGCCAGGGAGGACAAGGCACCCACCCCTCACCGGTTCGGGTGTCAGACACGTGCCTGACACCCGAAGCCTCACTTAATATATTGAAAAAAGTTGGTC